>NZ_JBSHHY010000013.1:176722-192935 GCF_053618675.1 Streptomyces sp. NPDC055632
GGCCGACCCGGGCGCCGCCCCCACGGCGGGGCCGGGCGCGGGCGCCCCGCCCCGTCCTACCCCTAAGCAGACGCAGACCCCCGCGCGGGCCCCGCCCGTGGGGCGGGCCCCGGCTCGCGGGCGCCCCGGCGCACCCCGCTCCGTACACTCCCCGCATGACTTCTGTGGCGCTGGCGGTCCACGACGGGACGATGCTGTTCGAGACCGCGGCGGCCTGCGAGGTGTTCGGCGTGGATCGCGGGATCACCGACGGCTGGTACGACTTCAGGGTCTGCGCGGCGCCGGAGACCGCCGCCGCCCGGCTCGACGGCTGGCTGCGGATCGACGCCCCGCACGGCCTCGACGCGCTCGCCGGCGCGGACACCGTCATCGTCCCGTCCTGCTCCGACGTCGACGCCGACCCGCCCGCCGACCTCCTGGACGCCGTGCGCACGGCGCACGCGCGGGGCGCGCGGATCGTGTCGCTGTGCACGGGAGCGTTCGTCCTGGCGGCCGCGGGCGTACTGGACGGCCGCCGCGCCACCACCCACTGGGCGCACACCGGCGACCTGGCGGCCCGTCACCCCCGGGTCGAGGTCGACCCGGACATCCTCTACGTCGAGGACGGCAACGTCCTGACCTCGGCGGGCAAGGCCGCCGGGATGGACCTGTGCCTGCACCTGGTGAGCGCCGACCACGGCGCCGCCGTCGCCGCCGAACTGGCCCGGCGGCTCCTGGTCCCGGCCCGCCGCGCGGGCGGCCAGGCGCAGTACGTCGCCGCCCCGACGTCCGCCGACACCGCCGACGCCTTCGCGGACCTGCTCGCCTGGGCGGGCGCCCGGCTCGACGAGCCCCTGACGATCCCCGACCTCGCCCGCCGGATGAACATGAGCACGCGGAACCTCACCCGCCGCTTCACCGCGACCACCGGCACCACCCCGCTGCGCTGGCTGCACACCCAGCGCATCCACCGGGCCCAGGAGCTCCTGGAGACCACGGACGACAGCGTCGAACTCGTCGCCGTCCGCACGGGGATGGGCACGGCGACGACCCTGCGCCGCCACTTCCACAACGCGCTCGGGGTGCCGCCGGACACGTACCGGCGCACGTTCCGGAGCGCGGCGCGGAGCACGGGGACGGCCTCCTGACGCACCGGGGCCTGCCCCTGGAGGGTGTGCAGGGCGCACCCGCACCGAACGCCGTCCGATTACGCTGGTCACCGCGGACCGACCACGGGGGGACAGTGCCGGTGACAGCGGCGACGACGGTGACGGACGTACGAGGGGACCGGCCGCGCATAGCGGAGGTCGACGCCCTCCGGGGCTTCGCGCTCCTGGGCATCCTGCTGGTCAACGCGCCGATGGCGGCGGGCCCGTACGGCCTCCACGGCATCGCCGACCCGGACGCCTCCTCCCTCGACCGGGCCGTGGAGGCGGTCGTCCAGACCTTCGTGACCGGCAAGTTCTTCCTGCTGTTCTCGTTCCTCTTCGGCTACAGCCTCACCCTCCAGCTGGAGTCGGCCGCACGCGACGGCGTCGGACCCGTGCCCCGGCTGCTGCGCCGCTCCCTGGGCCTGTTCGCCCTCGGGGCCCTGCACGCGGTGCTGCTGTTCTCCGGCGACATCCTCATGACGTACGCCCTGCTCGGCCTGGTCCTGGTCGCGGCGCGCGGCTGCTCGCCGGGGGCGGCCCGGACCGCCGCGCTGATCGTGCACGGGTGCGCGAGCGCCCTGCTGCTGCTCGTGGGGCTCGTCCCGCTGCTCATGTCCGACGCCGAGATGGCCGCCGTGAACACCGAGGTCACCGACGGGTTCCCCGCGCTCGTCGCCGCCTACCGCGGCGACGCCGCGTCCGTCGTGGCGGCCAACGCGGGACTGCTGCCCGAGGTGCTCCTCGCCCTCCCCCTGATGGGCGGCTTCGTCGTGACGGCCTTCCTGGCGGGCCTGTACTGCGGCAAGCGGCGCCTGCTCTCGGACGCGCCCGACGCCGCCACCGCCCGGATCCGCCACCGCCGGACGCGCCTCGTCTGCCTGCTCGGCGCCGCCGTGGGCCTGCCCGGCGGCGTCTTCGCGGCCCTGACCGCGGTCGGCCCGCTCGGCCCCCGCTGGGAGCTGCTCGGCCACGCGGTGAACACGGTCACGGCCCCGGCCCTCACCGCCGCGTACGTCTGCGGCGTGCTGCTGCTCCTGCGCACGGCGCGCGGCGCGCGGGTGACCGCCCTCCTCGCCCCCGCCGGCCGGATGGCCCTGACGAACTACCTGGCCCAGTCCCTGGTCCTGGCCCTCGTCTTCACCGGCTACGGCCTCGCCCTCTACGACCGCCTCGGCACGGCCGCCGTCACCCTCGGCGCACTCGCCCTGTACGCCGCCCAACTCGCCCTGAGCGCCAGGCTGATGTCCACCCGCCGGCACGGTCCGGCGGAATGGCTCCTCCGCACGGTCACCCTGGCCCGCCCGCCGCGCGACCGGACGCCCCGGGCGTCCGCCTGAGCCGTACGGACGACGCCGGCGGGCGCGCTACGCGGTGACGATCCGTGCGGCCGCGACGGTGACGCCCAGGTGGGCGGTGACGAGCGCGAACCACCCGTAGGCTCCGAGGCGGGGGCGGGGGCGGGCCATGAGGCGCCAGTCGTCGACGCCGAACGCGACGGCGAGCAGGAGGAGGGGGACCCAGAGGAGGGCCCACCAGGTCCAGACCCCGCCGAGCCTCAGCACGGCGCACGCGATCGCGGCGAACAGGCTCGCCAGGTACCAGCTCGGCTTCTCCGTGCGCTCCGCACCGTCCTCCGGTGCCACCGCCGGAACGTTTCCGTTCTCCGCCCGCATCCGATTCCACTCCCCCGTACGCATGTCGACGTGCGGCCCGGGAAACGGCCTGGTCAGGGCCTTTCGGGCTGCACCTGCAACGTAACCCGGCGCGTTCGCCCGGTCAAAGGGCGTGCGGGGCGGGCGCGTTCGGGGAGCGCGGTTCCCGGTGCGTCCCTAGGATCGGTCCATGGCCTCTCACCCCTGCTCCCGCCCGGGGACCTCGTCCCTCTCCCTCTGGTCCAGGAACTCGTTCCTCTCCATCGGTTCCGTGGGCTCGATGCTCTCCATCGGCTCGGTGGGCTCCTTCCTCTCCATCGGGTCGGTCGGCTCCGCCCACTCGTTCGCCTCGATCGGCTCCTGGGCGAGCGCCGGATCGGTCGGCTCGGCCCTGTCCGTGGGCTCGGTCGGATCCTGGCTGAGCGTCGGATCGGTCTTCTCGGCCCGGTCGGACGGGGCGGTCCTGTCCTGGCGCTCGCGCGGCGGGGTGCTGGCGGCGGGGGCGCTCGTGGGGCTGGCGGGAGCGGCGGCCCTGGCGGCGGGGGCGCGGCGGGGCCGCTGACCGGCCCGGCCGCTCCCGGCCTCCGCTCTAGACCACCACCCCCACCGCCAGCGCCACGATCAGCGCGCTCGACGCGAGGGCCGTCGCCAGGCGGCCCCGGGGGCCCGTGACGGTGCGGCCCAGGAGCGTGCCCGTTCCCGCCAGGAGGAGCTGCCAGCTCGCGGAGGCGGCGAAGGCGGCGAGGACGAAGGCGGCCGCCCCGGCCGGGCCCGTCGCCGGACGGCCGCCGAGGACGAGGGCGGTGAAGTAGAGCACGGTCAGGGGGTTGAGGACCGTGATCCCCAGGAAGGCGAGGAACGCGCGCCGGGGAGCGGGCGGGAACTCCCGCCCCGGGGCCGTACCGCCGCGGTACGCCCGTACGGCCCGCCACGCGGAGTGCGCCGCGAGCGCGACGAGGACCAGGGCCGAGCCCAGGCGCAGGGGGGCCGCCACCGGGGCGAGGAGGGGGACGAGGGCCGCGCCGCCGAGCACGGCCAGCAGGGCGTACAGCCCGTCCGCGGTGGCGATGCCGAGCGCCGCGCCCGCCCCCGTACGCCACGGGGAACGGGCCGCGACCGCCACCAGGTGGGCGCCGACGGCGCCGACCGGGATCGCGATGCCGTAGCCGGCCAGGAGGCCGGCCACCACCGGGTCCGCCGTCATGCGACGGCGGGGATCGCGCCTCCGGGAGTGCCGGTCCGCTGCTGTCGGCGGTAGGCGGCGCCGTCCTTCGTACGGGAGAGGAAGCCGCCGGTCACGAGGTACCGGCGCAGGGCCGGGAAGTCCTCGTGCACGCCCTTCAGCGCCTCGTTGACCTCGGACTCGCGGTAGGTCCGGCCGGTCTCGAAGAGGGTCGCGGCGAGGTGCGCGAGCAGCGCCTCGCGACGGGCGGCCCGGCGCGGGACCGCCTTGAGGCGCCCGTCGGCGGCGAACAGGTCCGCGACGGACGCGACGGGCGCGACGGGCGGGTGCGAAGGATGACTGGTCATGGACGAGGAGCCTGGCCCTCGGACCCCGTCCGCCGCAAAGGGTTTTCGACGGCCCGCGCGCCGTCGGGGCGGGAGGGTTCTCGACGGCCCCGTGCGCCGTCGGGGCGGGAGGGTTCTCGACGGCCCCGTGCGCCGCCGGGACGGGGGGGGGGGTTCTCGACGGCCCCGCGCGCCGTCGGCGCGGAAGGGTTTCGGCCGGGTCGTCCCGCGCGACGTCAGCGCAGGACGACGTTCACGGCCCGCTGCACCGTCGGCAGCATCGACGAGATGCCGGCCCGCTCCATGATCGGCCGTGCCCGCTCCACGAAGGCGAGGAACCGGTCCTCGGAGTCCCAGAAGTCGACGACCTTCCAGCCCCCTTCCCCGTCGGGTCCGGCCGCGTGCGCGATGAGCCCGTCCGCCGGGAACCAGTCGGTGCTCCCGAGCTGCCGCATGATCTCCTCGTACTGCTCCTCGGTCCCACCGGGGATCTCGACGGTCACGATGACGGCCATGGTGTCGCTCCTGTACGCACGGGGGGTGTCCCGCCCAGCACAGCAGCCGCCTCCGGGACCCGCACGGGGGCGGGGCCGAACGGACGAAGGGGCACGCCTCGCTCCCCGCCCGGGGCGGTGGGAGACTTTCCCTGGGGGCCGTGGGGAGACCTCGGCGAGGAGCGCGTATGGCACCGGAACCGGAAGGCGGCGGGGACGCCGCGCCCGGCCCCTCCGACCGGCGCCGGGGGCGCGACGAGTCGCCCGAGGAGCGCGCGGACCGGATGTGGGTCGACCTGCTCCAGGAGCTGCGGGTGGCCCAGACCGGCGTGCAGATCCTCTTCGGCGTCCTGTTCATCGCCGTGTTCCAGCCCGCCTTCACCGACCTGGGCGACACCGACCGCGCCCTCTACGTCACCGCGGTCGTGCTGGGTGCGGCCAGCGCGGGCTCCCTCATCGGCCCGGTGTCCCTGCACCGGATGGTCGCGGGCCGCCGCATCAAGCCGCAGACGGTGGTGATCGCCGCCCGGATGGCCAGGACGGGGCTGCTGCTGCTCGCGGTGACCACCGTCCTGACCCTGCTCATGCTGCTGCGGGTGGCCCTCGACGACACGCTCGCCGCGTGGCTGGCGGGTGCGGTCGGCGCCTGGCTGTTCGCCCTGTGGTTCGTGATCCCCCTGTGGGCGAGACGCCACTACACGAGCCGGGAGTAGGCCGGGCGCGCCGCGTGACGGGATCGGTCAGACCGCGTACGTCCGCGCGAACGCGGTGAACGCGGACCAGGCGGCCGGGGAGGCGGTCAGCTGGCCCCTGGCGTGGTCCTTGGTGTCCCGGACGTGGACGAAGGGGAGGTTGTCGGCGACCTCGACGCAGTTGTCGTTGTTGCCGCTGTACGTGCTCTTGTGCCACGTGGGCTCAGTCATCGTGCATCTCCAAGTACGTCACGCATGAACTTTCGCGATTCCTCGACCCCGAGCGCGTCGGCGTGGAGCCGATCATAAATCTTCTGGAAGAGAGCGACCTCTGTCGCTTCGATCACGTAGCGGCCGATGCCGAACCCCTCGGTGTAGGCGGTCCGATCACCCGAAGGCAGGGTCAGCAGGCTCACCGATCCACGGATGACCGCGCGGTCGGTGCGCAGGACCTGCACGTTGATGAACGGCCTTTCGGTGGCTTCGAGGAGCCATTCGATCTGGTCACGCATGACCCGCTTCGACCCCATCACCTTCGTGAAGGCCGACTCGTCGAGGACGACCCACAACCAAGGCGGATGCGGCCCGTCGAACACGGCTTGGCGTTCACTTCGCCGCTGCACGGAGCTCTCGATGTCGGTGACTTCGTCGGGGTCTTCCAACTTCATGATCGCTCTCGCGTACTCCGGGGTCTGGAGCAGGCCCGGTATCACCGGAGAGAACTCGTAGACGGCCAGCGCCCGTGCCTGGTCCCTGAGGAACCCCTGCGCGTAGTCACGGAAAGCGACCCGGTCCCGGATCGTCAGCAGGTTCGCCAGCTTCCCGCCCAGCTCAAGGACTTGGTCGATCTGACGCCCGAGCTTCAGATCCGGCGGATCACCGTTCTCGATCTCGGAGACGCGCGTCGTACTGCTGAACACCTTGGCCGCGAGGTCCTGTTGCCGCCACCCGAGCTGCTTGCGTGCGTCCCGGACCAGGTCGGCGATGAAGCTCTCCAGGCTCTCGCTCGGGTCGATCTCGTTCTCCGCGGGCATATGCCACGTTCCCCGTTCCCCTCCGGAAACCCAACTCCTGGTGAGCGTAGGACGGCACGCGTCATCGTGAAGGTGTCCGGAGAAGATCCACCAGAAAGAAGGCCCTCCATGGGTACACTCCCGCCCCCACCCCCCACCCGCCCCGTCACCGAGGCCGAAGCCGCCCGTGTGTACCGGGAGCTCAAGGACGCCATGGACACCGCCGGCCTCCCCACGAGCGGGCTCTACCGGGACGTCACGCACGGCCCCGGCGGGGACACGCACCGGTACGGGCTCGGGACCGTCGGCGTCGGCGGTGCCAAGCGGCTGACCGTGCTCCTGCGCACCGCGCGGGCGGCCGAGAAGTGAGGTACCGGATCGGCGAGGTCGTGACCGACGCGCAACGGGCGCTCACCGGGCAGGTCCGTTCCGTGAACGGGAACATGCTGGTCCTGGTCCGCCCCAGCGGCTACCTGTGGGAGGCGGCGGCCGAACAGTGCTGGACGGCGAGCCCGGAGGAGCGCGCGAGCCTGACTCCGCGCGGTGCACTCCGCGTCATCAGCACTTCGCCACGGGGCCCATCTCCGGCATCTGAAAGATGATGTGACTGCGCGTCACTCGAACGGGGGGTCTTCACTCTGCGCATCTGTCCGGGCATATGCCAGCGCGGTACGTTCACGCAAAACGGCCCTCACCGATGACCTGAGAACCATCGGCGAGGGCCTGAACCACTAGTGGAAGCGACCCACCCGTGATCTACCGCAACGTTATCGTGCCCTCCCGCGCCTTCGGCCAGTACTCGCACGACATCATCCGCCACCCCCGCCTCAACTCCGACGCCGTGCGCATCCTCACCTGGCAGCTCTCGCTCCCCCGCGGAGCCCGCGAATCGCTCTCCCGCACCGCCCAGCGCGCCCGGATCGGAGCCTGCGCCTTCACGCACGCCAAGCGGCAGCTCAAGGACGAGGGATTCGTCCACGAGCGGCGGGTCCAGGGCGCCGGCGGACTCTGGATCACCCAACAGCTCGTCTCCAGCGCCCCCCTGACCGCCGACGAGGCCGCCAAACTCCTCGCCCAGAGCCCCCTCCCCACCTGCGAGGACCGGGTGTTCCCGCAGGTCGCACCGAGTCCCCGGAATCGAGCCGCCGGTGTCCCGGCCGCCGGTGCTCCGAAGGCCCCGTCGACCGGCGGTCATCCAGAGAAAGAACCCGGAGAAGACACCTCCCACCTTCCCTCGCCCACCGACGAGCCGGTCAGCGAACCGGTCAGCGAGCCCGGCGAGGCGCCCTCCCGCCCCCGGCGGGAAGAGGCCCGCGCCCTCGTCGGCGCGCTGCCCCTCCTCTCCCCCGCCCTCCGCCACATCCCGCCCGGCATGCGCGACGAACTCACCCGCCTCGCCGCCCGCTGGCTGGAGACCGGACACACCCCCGCCGACGTCCACGAACACGTCCTGCGCGGCCTGCCCGGCGCCGGAACCCCCGTCCACCGCCCCGGCGGGCTGGTCCGGTACCTGCTGCGGGACGTACCGCCCCGCACCCTGCCCCAGCTCGCGTCATCGCCGCCCGGACCGCAGCCGTCCGGACCCCGGCTCTCCCCGCGACTCGAAGGCACGCGCGAGTGCGCCGGCGACCACGTCCAGCCCATGCTGTTCCGGCCCCTCGCGGACGAGACGCACTGCCGGGAGTGCGCGGCCGGGGACGGGCCCGGGACACGGCGTGGGGGCCCGCCCCCGTACGCGGTGCGAGAGGCGCCGGGATGGACTGTGATGGGGCGATGAACAGCAGCCCCGGCTACCGGCCCCTCACGAAGGTCCTCCACTGGAGCGTCGTGGTCGCGTTCGCCGTCCAGTTCGCCGTCGGGTACGCGCTGGACGCCTCGGAGTCCGGACGGGGGCGGGGCCGGGGCCGGGGCGAGGAGTCCGGGCGCGGGCGCGGACGGGGACGCGGCGGCGACGGGTACGAGCCCTTCGGCGAGGACGCGCTGCTGACCGTCCACGTGCTCGTCGGGGCCCTCGTCGTCGTGCTGGGGGTGGCGCGGCTGCTGTGGCGGCGACACACCGAGCTGCCGCCCTGGGCGCCGACGCTCACGGCGTTCGAGCGCCGCTTCGCCCACCGCACGGAGGTCGCGCTCTACGCGCTGACGTTCGTCGTCCCCGTCACCGGAATACTGCTGCTCGCCTCGGACGACGACGGCCTGCTGTGGGTGCACGTGACGGCGCAGGTGCTCTTCCTCGCCGCGCTCGCCTGCCACGTCGGCCTGGTCCTCAAGCACCAGCTCGTCGACCGCGACCGGCTCCTGCGCCGCATGCTCTGAACACGCACCGCCCGCGCCCGGCGGGCACAATGCCCCCATGACCGCAGACCAGCATCCCGCGCTCCTCCGGCGCTGGAACGCCACCCTGCTCGCCGCCCGCGCCGGCCGCGAGGGCCCCGACCCCGCCCCGTACGGGCTGAACCTGCTCGCCCGCTGGGCCGAGCCGCAGCGCCGCTACCACACGGTCGACCACCTCCGGGCGGTCCTCGACCGCGTCGACGAGCTCACCGACCAGGGCGGCGAGGGCGGCGAACTGGAGCTCGTACGGCTCGCGGCCTGGTTCCACGACGCCGTCTACCGTCCCGACCGCTCCGAGAACGAGGAGCGCTCGGCGCTCCTGGCCGAGAAGGCCCTCACCGAGGCGGGCCTGACCCCGCACGAGGTGGCCGAGGTGGCCCGCCTGGTCCGCCTGACCGTCACCCACGACCCGGCCGTGGGCGACCTGAACGGCGAGACCCTCTGCGACGCGGACCTGGCGGTCCTGGCGGGCGACCCCGACACGTACGCGCGGTACGCGGCGGCGGTCCGCGAGGAGTACGGCTTCGTCCCCGACGACGCCTTCCGCGAGGGCCGCGCCGCCGTCCTGCGCCACCTCCTCGACCTGCCCCGGCTCTTCCGGACCCCTTACGGGGCGGCGGTGTGGGAGGAGAAGGCGCGGGAGAACGTGGAGCGGGAGCTGAAGGAGCTGAGGACGGTGGCATGATCCCGGGCATGGACCGGGAGAGGGAACAACTCTGGTATTCGGCCGCGTGGTTGGCGCGGTGGCGGGACGGGATCACGGACGCGGTGCGCTCCATGACGGCGTCGTTCGAGGAGACCCACGGCCGCGCGCCGGGCAGGAACGAGGTCCGGGCCGCCGGGGCGGAGGACCTCCGGGCCGCCCGTGCCTACGACCGGGAGCCCGTGCGGTGCGACGGGATGGTGACGTTCTACGAGTCGGTGGCGGAGGTCGCCCTGCCCGACGTGGGCAGCGGCTTCTTCATGCCTCCGGCGGGCGAGTGCCTGCGCCGGTTCCTGGAGGAGGGGCCGGTCTTCGTCCCGTCGGCCGACGACCCCTTCGGGATGGTGATC
This sequence comes from Streptomyces sp. NPDC055632, assembly GCF_053618675.1. Lineage (NCBI taxonomy): Bacteria > Bacillati > Actinomycetota > Actinomycetes > Kitasatosporales > Streptomycetaceae > Streptomyces > Streptomyces sp. NPDC055632. Next base: position 186,597 of record NZ_JBSHHY010000013.1, read on the forward strand.
GCCTCGAACGGCGACGGCCTCTTCTACGTCGCCGACTGGGGCGGCGTGGTCCACCGGTCCCGGTCGTCGTCCCTCGACGACGAGGACTTCGACAAGTACGCCGACAGCGTGCCCGAGTTCCTCTCCCACGTCCGCCGCCACGTCGCCGCCTTCGCCAGGACGGGTGCGGCGGGAGACCTGTAGCGGTCACCGGGCGGAGGCGGACGGGTTCCGCACCCGTTCAGGAGGACGTGATCGCCACCGTGATGCCGGTCGGCGTGCTGAAGTACACGTCCGCCCGCTCGTGCTCCCCCGTGCTCACCCGGAGGAAGTCCGGGTCGGAGTCCCGACCCACCACATAGGGGGCCAGGACCTCACGCGCGGCCGCCGTGTCCAGCGGTACCAGCTCACCGTTCTCGAACTTGTGCACGAACACGTCGAAGCTCATGGGCGCCTCCCTGTCACGGAGAGCGACCGTCTCGTATCCCGAGACCTTCGGGCACCCAGGAATGACAGGCACGAAGTACGGGTTGACGCATGTCATGCCGCCTTCCTCAGCCGAGCCCGCCCCCACCGGAACCGCCGCCCCCTCGTCCACCCGCATGCCGACGGCCGTCTACATCCTCGGCCTCTCCGTCTTCGCGCTCGGGACGAGCGAGTTCATGCTCTCCGGGCTGCTGCCGCCCATCGCGGAGGACATGAACGTCTCCATCCCGCAGGCCGGACTGCTCATCTCGGCCTTCGCGATCGGCATGGTGGTGGGTGCCCCGCTCCTCGCCGTGGCGACCCTGCGGCTCCCCCGCAAGACGACCCTGATCGCCCTGATCACCGTCTTCGGCCTGGGCCAGGTCGCGGGCGCCCTCGCGCCGAACTACGGCGTGCTCTTCGCCTCCCGGGTCGTGAGCGCGCTCGCCTGCGCCGGGTTCTGGGCGGTCGGCGCGGCCGTCGCCATCGCGATGGTGCCGGTGGGCGCGCGGGCCCGGGCCATGGCCGTGATGATCGGCGGGCTCTCCATAGCCAACGTCCTCGGCGTCCCCGCCGGCGCCTTCCTCGGCGAGCACCTCGGCTGGCGCTCCGCCTTCTGGGCGGTCGGCCTCGCCTCCGCGATCGCCCTCGTCGGCGTCCTCACCCGCATCCCGCACATCCCGGTCCCCGAGACCCGGCCCCGGCTCAAGCGGGAGCTGACGATCTACCGCGACCGGCAGGTCCTGCTCTCGGTCGTCGTCACCGCGCTCGCGGCGGGCGGCGTCTTCTGCGCCTTCTCGTACCTCGCCCCGCTCCTCACCGACGTCTCCGGCCTCGACAAGGGCTGGGTCTCGATCGTCCTCGGGCTCTTCGGCATCGGCGCCCTGGTCGGTACGACGATCGGCGGCCGGGTCGCGGACGCGCACCTCTTCGGGGTGATGCTCAGCGGCATCGCCGCCTCGACCGTCTTCCTGGTCGCCCTGGCGCTCTTCGCGTCCAGCCCGGTCGTCACGGTCCTGCTGGCCTTCCTCCTCGGCGTCTCCGCCTTCTACACCGCCCCGGCCCTCAACGCCCGCATGTTCAACGTCGCCGGCGCCGCCCCCACCCTCGCGGGCGCCACCACCACCGCCGCCTTCAACCTCGGCAACACCGGCGGCCCCTGGCTCGGCGGCACCGTCATCGACGCGGGCCTCGGCTTCGCCTCCACGGCCTGGGCGGGCGCGGCGATGACGGCCGTGGGGCTGGGAACGGCCGCGGTGGCCCTGAAGCTCTCCCGGCGGACGCCGGGCGGGGGCCACGTGGTGACCGGGAGCGGGGCCGCCGCCCCCGCGAAGGACGGCCGGGAGTCGTCCCTGTCCGGTTGATAGCCCGGTTGAGACGGGGCTCCCGCGGGCGGCCGCTCAGGCCGCCGGGCGGCTCTTCGGCCGCCGCAGGCCCGCCGCCGTGAGGCGGCGCAGGAGTTCCTTCGAGCCGACCTCGACGGCTCCGCCGGTCACCGCGGCCGCGTAGTGGTCGGCCGGGATGTCGTAGTGGTCCCGCTCGAAGGCGCGGCGCGGGGCGCCGATCGTGGCCGCGAAGGCGTGCAGCTCCTCGAAGGAGACGTCGCTGACCAGGTGCGACCACATGCGGCCGTGTCCCGGCCAGGTCGGCGGATCGATGTAGAGGGTCACGCGCGGACTCCTCCCGCCGTCCCGGACCCGCCGCTCACCCCGGACCCGCCGCTCACCTCAGGCCGCCCACCGGCGCCACCACGACGCCCTGCTTGCCGCAGACCCAGTGCGGGTCCGGGCCGAGCTCCGGCTCCACGTCGAGGGCGTGCGGGTCGCCCGAGGCGCAGACGGGGCAGAGCGGCCAGCGCCCGTACCGTTCGAGGAGGGCGTCCTGCACGTCCTGGGCGACGAGCCCCGCCACGTACGAGACCCCCTCCGGCCACTGCTCGACCCACCAGCGCCGGTGCGTGACCGAGTCCTCCACCATCGACACGACCTCGGCCGCGGCGACCTCGCGGGCCGCCAGATCGGCCAGTACCAGCGCGCGGGCGGTGTGCAGCGCCTGCTCCACCGTGTCGATGTCGTCCATTCCCTCATTGTCACCCGGCCCGGGAGGCGGCGGGAAGGGCGAAGGTCCCTTCCGGATCCGGCCACCGGAAGGGGCTTGTCGCACCACCCTTCCGAAAGTATCTTTCAGGCGTGACCAATGACGTGAAGGAAAGTTTCACCAGCGACGCGCCCCCGGCCCCCGCCGCCCTCGCGGCCAAGGTGCGGACCCTGGCGCCCTCCATGACCCGCTCGATGCAGCGGGTCGCCGAGGCCGTCGCCGGAGACCCGGCCGGCTGCGCCGCCCTCACGGTCACCGGCCTCGCCGAACTCACCGGCACCAGCGAGGCGACCGTCGTCCGCACCGCCCGCCTCCTCGGCTACCCCGGCTACCGCGACCTGCGCCTCGCCCTCGCCGGACTCGCCGCCCAGCAGCAGTCCGGCCGCGCGCCCGCCGTCACCGCCGACATCGCCGTGGACGACCCCATCGCCGACGTCGTCGCCAAACTGGCCTACGACGAGCAGCAGACCCTCGCCGACACCGCCGCCGGACTCGACACCGTCCAGCTCGGCGCCGCCGTCGCCGCCCTCGCCACCGCCCGCCGCGTCGACATCTACGGCGTCGGCGCCTCCGGGCTCGTCGCCCAGGACCTCGGGCAGAAGCTGCTCCGCATCGGCCTGGTCGCGCACGCCCACAGCGACCCGCACCTCGCCGTCACCAACGCCGTGCAGCTCCGCTCCGGCGACGTCGCCATCGCCATCACCCACTCCGGCTCGACCGGCGACGTCATAGAACCGCTCCGGGTGGCCTTCGACCACGGCGCGACCACCGTCGCGATCACCGGCCGCCCGGACGGCCCCGTCACCCAGTACGCCGACCACGTCCTCACCACCTCCACCGCCCGCGAGAGCGAGCTGCGCCCGGCGGCCATGTCGTCCCGGACCAGCCAACTCCTGGTCGTGGACTGCCTGTTCACCTGCGTCACCCAGCGGACGTACGAGACGGCCGCCCCGGCCCTCGCCGCCTCCTACGAGGCCCTCGCCCACCGGCACTCGCCCCGCACCCGCTGAGCCGCGACCCACGCCCGCACCCGCACCCGCACCCGCACCCGCACCCGCTGAAACGTCCCTGTCCGCCGAAGCACCCGCACCCGTAAAGCACCGGCGCCGACGACGCCGCCGTACCGAAAGAGCCGCACGTGTCCGCTTCCGCCTCCGCTTCCACGTACTCCGAACTCCGCGCCCAGCTCGCCACCCTCACCACCGAGGCCTTCCGCCCCGAGCTCGCGGAGATCGACCAGCTCCCGACCCTGGAGATCGCCCGGACCATGAACGGCGAGGACCAGTCCGTCCCCGCCGCCGTCGCCCGGCAGCTGCCCGCCATCGCCGCCGCCATCGACGCCACCGCCGAGCGGATGGCCCGCGGCGGCCGGCTGATCTACCTGGGCGCGGGCACGGCCGGCCGCCTCGGCGTCCTCGACGCCAGCGAGTGCCCGCCCACCTTCAACACCGACCCCGCCGAGGTCGTCGGTCTCATCGCGGGCGGCCCCTCCGCCATGGTCAAGGCCGTCGAGGGCGCCGAGGACTCCAAGGAGCTCGCCGTCGCGGACCTCACCGCGCTCGGGCTCACCCCGGACGACACCGTCGTCGGCGTCTCCGCATCCGGCCGCACCCCGTACGCGATCGGCGCCGTCGAGCACGCCCGCGCCCTCGGCGCGCTCACCGTCGGCCTGTCCTGCAACGCCGACAGCGCGCTCGCCGCCGCCGCCGAGCACGGCATCGAGGTCGTCACGGGGCCCGAGCTGCTCACCGGCTCCACCCGGCTCAAGGCCGGCACCGCCCAGAAGCTCGTCCTCAACATGATCTCGACGATCACGATGATCCGGCTCGGCAAGACGTACGGGAACCTGATGGTCGACGTCCGCGCCTCCAACGAGAAGCTCCAGGCCCGCTCGCGGCGGATCGTCGCCCTGGCCACCGGCGCGCCCGACGAGCGGATCGAGGCCGCGCTCGCCGCCGCCGACGGCGAGGTGAAGAACGCGATCCTCATGATCCTCGCGGACGTCGACGCCCCCACCGCCGCCGAGCTCCTCACCGGCTCCCGCGGCCACCTGCGCGCGGCGCTGCACGCCCGGTAGACCCCACCCGGCTCCCCCTCCCCCACACAGCAAGGCACCACCGCACCATGAGCACTGACGACAAGAACCGCGCCGTCGCCGCCGCGATCCTCCCCCTCGTCGGCGGCGCCGGGAACATCACCTCCGTCGCCCACTGCATGACCCGCCTCCGCCTCGGCCTGCGGGACCGCTCGCTCGTCCGGGACGAGGCCCTGAAGGCCCTGCCGGCCGTGATGGGCGTCGTCGAGGACGACACGTACCAGATCGTCCTCGGGCCGGGCACGGTCGCCCGCGTGACCCCGGAGTTCGAGGCTCTGGTGGCCGAGGCGCACGAGGAGAACCAGGCGGAGGCCGGCGCCCCCGCGTCCTCCGCCGACGGCCTCGCGGCGCAGGGCGCGGCGATCAGGGCGGCCCGGAAGGCGAGGAACCAGACCCCGTTCAAGCTGTTCCTCCGCCGGATCGCGAACGTCTTCGTCCCGCTGATCCCCGCCCTCATCGGCTGCGGCATCATCGCCGGCCTCAACGGCCTCCTCATCAACCTCGGCTGGCTGCCCGGCGTCACCCCCGCCCTCGCCGCGATCGCGAGCGGCTTCATGGCCCTCATCGCGGTCTTCGTCGGCTTCAACACGGCGAAGGAGTTCGGCGGCACGCCGATCCTGGGCGGCGCGGTCGCGGCGATCATCGTCTTCCCGGGCGTCGCCAAGGTCGACGCCTTCGGCCAGACCCTCTCCCCCGGACAGGGCGGTGTGCTCGGCGCGCTCGGCGCGGCGGTCCTCGCGGTGTACGTGGAGAAGTGGTGCCGCCGGTGGGTGCCGGAGTCCCTGGACGTCCTGGTCACCCCGACGCTCACGGTCCTGGTCTCCGGCCTGGTAACGATCTTCGGCCTGATGTTCGTCGCGGGCGAGGTCTCGAACGCGATCGGCGAGTTCGCCGACTGGCTCCTCGCGCACGCCGGCGCGGGCGCGGGCTTCGTCCTGGGCGGCCTGTTCCTGCCGCTGGTGATGCTGGGCCTGCACCAGGCCCTCATCCCGATCCACACCACGCTCATCGAGCAGCAGGGCTCCACGGTCCTGCTGCCCGTCCTCGCGATGGCGGGCGCGGGCCAGGTCGGCGCGGCGATGGCGGTCTACCTGAAGCTCCCGCGCAACGGTTCCATCCGCCGCACCGTCAAGTCCGCCCTCCCGGCCGGCTTCCTGGGCGTCGGCGAGCCCCTGATCTACGGCGTCTCGCTCCCCCTGGGCCGCCCCTTCGTCACCGCCTGCGTGGGCGGCGCCTTCGGCGGCGGCTTCATCGGCCTCTTCAGCATGCTGGGCGCCAAGGTCGGCTCGACCGCGATCGGCCCCTCCGGCTGGGCCCTGTTCCCCCTCCTCGACGGCGACGAGGGCCTCGTCCGCACGATCGCCGTCTACGCGGGCGGCCTGCTCACCGGCTACCTGGCGGGCTTCGTGGCGACGTACTTCTGGGGCTTCAGCGACCGGCTCCTGGAGGAGTTCGACGTGGACACGGAGGCGGCCGTGGAGACGGTGGTGGCCGCCGGAGGGACGGGGGCCGGTGGCGGGGCGGGGGCCGGAGCGCCCCACACGCCCCACACGCCCCACACGCCCGATGCGCCCGACGCGCCCGACGCGTCCGACGCGTCCGCACCGGCGTCGGCGCCCGCCAAGGCCTGACGCCCGGGGCCCGTCGCGCGGACCCCCCCCCCCCACCCGCGACAGCCACCCCCCGCCCCCGCACCACACCGA
>NZ_JBSHHY010000014.1:0-129734 GCF_053618675.1 Streptomyces sp. NPDC055632
GGCGGGGCCGCCGGGGGGGGGGGTGTGGGGGGGGCCCCCCCCGGGGGCGCCCCGGGGGCGGGGGGGGCGCCCCGGGGGGCCCCGCCGCCCGCGACGCCCGCTGGTGGTGTCTTCGGTGCGCGCGCGGGACGACGTGCGGCGGCCCCCGGGCGCCGGGAGGCGTCCGTCGGGCCGCGCGCGTCGGACGGCGCGCGCGTCAGGCGGTGCGCGTCAGACGGCGAGCGCCTGGGCCCGGCGCTTCACCTCCGTGCCACGGTTCTCGCCGAGCGCCTGCGCGGGCGTGCCCGGCAGGCTCTCGTCCGGAGTGAAGAGCCACTCCAGCATCTCCTCGTCGGTGAAGCCGTCGTCCCGCAGCAGGGTCAGGGTGCCGGCGAGGCCCTTGACGACCTTGTCGCCCTGGATGAAGGCGGCGGGCACCTGGAGTGCGTTGTTCTCTCCGCGGCGCACGGCGATGAGCTGGCCCTCCTTGACCAGCTGCCGCACGCGCGTCACCTCGACATCGAGCATCTCCGCGATGTCGGGCAGGTAGAGCCAGGCGGGGACGAGAGCATCGATCTTTGCGTCAATCTCGGTCACGGGACAAGCCTGCCATCCCGGACCGACAGCCGGTAGTCGGGCCCCGGGGATGTCCCGCCGATCAGGTGGGGCGGCCCCCTATCGGACCGCCGCCTTCAGGGGTACGGAGGGGTCCGCCGCACGGGCCGGATCGACCGGGACCGCGGCCTCGATCAGCTTCCGTCCCTGGGCCAGGTCGCGGGGGCGGCCGACGGCGAGGAGGGCGACCGGCACCCCGGCGCGCAGCCAGAGCACCGACCAGGTCTCGTCCGCCGGGTCGCCGCGCCACAGCAGTTCGTCCGCGCCCGCGTGGTGCCCCGCGTACTGGACGAAGCGCCCGAACTGCTCGGACCAGAAGTACGGCACGGGGTCGTACGGTCCGGCGTCGGCGCCCGTGATCGCGGCGGCGACCGCGCGCGGGCCCTGGAGGGCGTTGTCCCAGTGGTGGACGAGGAGGCGCTCGCCGTAGCGGGCGGAGGGGAAGGAGGCGCAGTCCCCGACCGCGTACACGTCGGGCAGGGAGGTGCGCAGCCGGTCGTCGGCGGTGACGGCGCCGCTCGGGTCGAGGGCGATGCCGGAGCCGGCGAGCCAGCCGGTGGCGGGGCGGGCGCCGATGCCGACGACGACGGCCTCGGCGGGCAGTTCGCGGCCGTCGGCGAGGAGGACCCGGCCGGGTTCGACGGTGTCCACGCGCGCGTGGGTGAGGAGTTCGGCGCCGTTCGCCCCGTACCACTCGGCCATGGGGGCGGCGACCTCGGCGGGCAGGGTGCCGGCGAGCGGGAGGTCCGCGGCCTCGACGACGGTGACGGCGCAGCCGGCCCCGAGCGCGGCGGTGGCGAACTCGGCGCCGATCCAGCCGGCGCCGACGACCACGACGGTGTGGCGGCGCTCCAGGACGGGCCCGAGGCGCACGGCGTCGTCGAGGGTGCGGAGCAGGTGGACGCCGGGGACGCCCTCGGAGCCGGGCAGGGCGACCGGGTGGGCGCCGGTGGCGATCACCAGGGTGTCGTACGGGACGGGTCCGGCCTCGGTGTCGACCTCGTGGTCGGCGGCGCGCAGTCCGGTGACGTCCACGCCGAGCCGGAGTTCGACGCCGAGCTCCTCGAAGTCGACCTCGAAGGCGGAGTCCTCGGCCTTGCCGAGGAGGACCGCCTTGGAGAGCGGGGGCCGGTCGTAGGGCTGGTGGGGTTCGGCCCCGATGAGGGTCACGGGGCCGGTGAAGCCCTGCTCGCGGAGGGCGACGGCGGTCTGGACGCCCGCCATTCCGGCGCCGACGACCACGACGCGCCGCTGGGTCTGCTTCTGCTCGCTCACACGGCCACCTTACGTAACTGACGGTCCGTCAGGTCGGGTGGGGGTCACGGCCCCCTCGTGACGGACGCGGGGCGGAAGCTAGTCTGGCGGGCGTAAAGCACTCGCGGGAGCCCGGACGCACCGGGCTGAGAGGGAGGCTGGCCGGCCTCCGACCGTACGAACCTGATCCGGGTCATGCCGGCGAAGGGAGGGGCTGGACGCCCATGCGTTCTTTTGACGACGCACAGAGATCCTCCGGCGCGGGAGGGGCTTCCGGCGTACGGGGAGCCTCCGACGGCCGAAAGGCCTTCGACGTCCTCGTGGTCGGGGGCGGGATCATCGGCCTGGTCACGGCCTGGCGGGCCGCGCGGCGCGGACTGAGCACCGCCGTCGTCGACCCCGAGCCGGGCGGCGGGGCCGCGCGGGTCGCGGCCGGGATGCTCGCCGCCGTCACCGAGCTGCACTACGGCGAGGAGACCCTGCTCGGACTCAACCTCGCCTCCGCCGCCCGCTATCCGGCCTTCGTCGCCGAGCTGGAGGAGGCCACCGGGCTCGACGTCGGCTACCGCGCCTGCGGCACCCTCGCCGTCGCCCTGGACGCCGACGACCGGGCCCACCTGCGCGAGCTGCACGCCCTGCAGACCCGCTGCGGGCTCGCCTCGGAGTGGCTGAGCGGCCGCGAGTGCCGCCGTCTGGAACCGATGCTGGCGCCGGGGGTGCGCGGCGGCCTCCGGGTCGACGGCGACCACCAGGTGGACCCGCGCCGGCTCGCCGCCGCGCTCGTCGTCGCCTGCGAGCGGGCCGGGGTGGTCTTCCACCGGGCCCTCGCGGAGCGCCTGAGCGTGGTGCGGGACCGGGCGCGCGGTGCGGTCCTGGCCGGGGGCGAGGAGCTGGCGGCCGGGCAGACCGTGCTCGCGGCGGGCAGCCTGAGCGGGCGGCTCGCGGGGGTGCCGGACGAGGTGCTTCCGCCGGTCCGCCCGGTGAAGGGCCAGGTCCTGCGCCTGCGGGTGCCGCCCGCGTACGCCCCCTTCCTCTCCCGGACCGTCCGGGCCGTCGTCCGCGGCAGCCACGTCTACCTGGTGCCCCGCGAGAACGGCGAGCTGGTCGTCGGCGCCACCAGCGAGGAGCTGGGCTGGGACACCACGGTGACGGCGGGCGGGGTGTACGAGCTGCTGCGCGACGCCCACGAGCTGGTGCCCGGCCTCACCGAGCTGCCGCTCACCGAGACCCTGGCCGGGCTGCGCCCCGCCTCGCCGGACAACGCGCCGCTGCTCGGCCCCACCGCCCTGCCCGGCCTGCACCTGGCCACCGGCCACTACCGCAACGGGGTGCTGCTGACCCCCGTCACCGGCGACGTCATGGCCGAGGCGCTCACCACGGGCGCCCTGCCCGACGAGGCCCGCCCCTTCACCCCCCGCCGTTTCTCCCCCGCCCCTCCCGCACGTCAGGAGCAGCCCGCATGAGCGCGAACCCGCCCACCAACGACGCGACCGTGACCGTGTCCGTGAACGGGGAGGCGCGCGAGCTCTCCGGCCCCGTCTCCCTCGACGCCCTCGTCGCGACCCTGACCGCGGCCCCCTCCGGGGTGGCCGCCGCCGTCAACGAGACGGTGGTGCCGCGCGGCGAGTGGGCGTCGACGCGGCTCGGCGACGGGGACCGGGTGGAGGTCCTCACCGCGGTGCAGGGGGGCTGAGCGCGATGTCCGACGACGTGTTCGTCCTCGGTGGTACGGAGTTCTCCTCCCGCCTGATCATGGGCACCGGCGGGGCGCCCAGCCTCGACGTCCTGGAGCGCTCCCTGGTCGCCAGCGGCACGGAGCTGACCACGGTCGCCATGCGGCGCCTGGACCCGACCGTGCGGGGCTCGGTCCTCTCCGTCCTGGACCGGCTCGGCATCCGGGTCCTGCCCAACACGGCGGGCTGCTTCACGGCCGGCGAGGCGGTCCTGACCGCCCGGCTGGCGCGGGAGGCGCTCGGCACCGACTGGATCAAGCTGGAGGTCGTGGCCGACGAGCGGACCCTGCTGCCGGACGGGGAGGAGCTCCTGAACGCGGCGGAGACCCTGGTCGACGACGGCTTCACCGTCCTGCCGTACACCAACGACGACCCGGTCCTCGCCCGGAAGCTGGAGGACGTCGGGTGTGCGGCGATCATGCCGCTCGGCTCCCCCATCGGCTCCGGGCTCGGCATCCGCAACCCGCACAACTTCCGGCTGATCACGGAGCGGGCGGGGGTGCCGGTGATCCTGGACGCGGGGGCCGGCACGGCGTCGGACGCGGCGCTCGCGATGGAGCTGGGGTGCGCGGCGGTGATGCTGGCGTCGGCCGTCACCCGGGCGCAGGAACCGGTCCTGATGGCCTCCGCGATGCGGCACGCGGTCGAGGCGGGGCGGCTCGCCCACCGGGCCGGCCGCATCCCGCGCCGCCACTTCGCGGAGGCGTCGTCCCCGGTGGAGGGCCTGGCCCACCTGGACCCGGAACGCCCGGCCTTCTGAGCCCCGGGGCGCCCGGGAGACCTCGCCCGCCCGGGCCCGGGGCACCCGGGCCACCCCACCCCGCCCCGGTCCCGGGGCGCCCTGCCCTGCCGGTCCCGGGACCGCCCGGGGCGCCCGCCCTCCGGGGCCCGGTGCGCTCGTCACAGGTGTGCTGCGGTCCGGGGCGCGCGCGCCGGACGCGCGGGCGCGGCTCGTAGACTCGTCGCCGTGGACACGACCCTTCAGGACCCCCTCGTCGGGCGGCTGCTCGACGGCCGCTACCGCGTCGACGCGCGCATCGCCGTCGGCGGGATGGCCACGGTCTACCGGGCCGTCGACACCCGCCTCGACCGCGTCCTCGCGCTCAAGGTGATGCACCCGCAGCTCGCGGCCGACGCCGTCTTCGTCGAGCGGTTCATCCGCGAGGCGAAGTCGGTCGCCCGGCTCGCCCACCCCAACGTCGTCGGCGTCTTCGACCAGGGCGCCGAGGGCGCGTACGTCTACCTGGCGATGGAGTACGTGCCCGGCTGCACCCTCCGCGACGTGCTGCGCGAGCGGGGCGCCCTCGCGCCCCGGGCCGCGCTCGACATCCTGGAGCCGGTGCTCGCCGCGCTCGGCGCCGCGCACCGGGCCGGGTTCGTGCACCGGGACATGAAGCCGGAGAACGTCCTGATAGGGGACGACGGCCGGGTGAAGGTCGCGGACTTCGGTCTCGTCCGGGCCGTGGGCTCGGCGACCGCCACCACCGGCTCGGTCCTCGGCACGGTCTCGTACCTGGCGCCGGAGCAGATCGAGCACGGCACCGCCGACACCCGCGCCGACGTGTACGCCTGCGGCGTCGTCCTGTACGAGATGCTGACCGGCGCCAAGCCGCACGAGGGCGACACGCCCGCCCAGGTGCTCTACCGGCACCTGAACACCGACGTGCCCGCGCCCTCCGCCGCCGTGCCGGGCCTGGCCCCGGAGCTCGACGGGCTGGTGGCGGCCGCCGCGGCCCGCGCCCCCGAGGCCCGCCCGCACGACGCCGTCGCCCTGCTCGGCCTGGTCCTGGAGGCCCGCGCCGCGCTCACCGACGCGCAGCTCGACGCGGTGCCGCCGCAGGCCCGGTCCGGCGCCCGGGACACCGCCGACGACCGGACGAGCGTGATCGCCCGCGCCGTGCCGGCCGAGGAGCGCACCAGCGTGATCGACCTCCCGCCGCCGGCGGAGGACGACGTCCGGGAGGTGCGGCACACCGGCCGGATGCCCGCGCCCGAGCCGCCCGCGGCCCCCGCCGGCCGCCGGCTGCCCCCGCGCGGCCCGCTGCTCGTGGTCGCCGCCGTCCTGCTCGTCCTCGGCCTGGGCGCCGGGGTCTGGTACATCAACTCCGGCCAGTTCACCCGCGTCCCCGCCGTCCTCGGCCAGACCGAGGACGCCGCCACGCGGCGGATCACCGACGCGGGCCTGGACGTCGGCAGCACGAGGCGCGCCTTCAGCGACGTGTACGAGCGCGGCACCGTCATGGCCGTCGACCCGGCCCCCGGCGAGCGCCTGCGGGGCAACGGCACGGTCGTCCTCACCCTCTCCCGGGGCCCGGAGACCGTGAAGGTCCCGAACCTCAGGGGCAAGCCGCTCGCGGAGGCGAAGCAGGCCCTGGAGAAGGAGGGCCTGGTCGCGGGGGTGGTCACCCGCGAGTTCAGCGACTCCGTCGCCCGGGGCGCCGTGGTCGGCTCCGACCCCGAGCCCGGCACCGACCGCGCCCCCGACTCGGCGATCGCCCTGGTCGTCAGCAAGGGCTCCCCGATCGACGTGCCCGACGTCACCGGCGAGGCCGTCGCCGCCGCCACGGCCGGGCTCCAGAAGGCCGGGCTCACCGTCCGGGTCGCCCCCGAGCGGATCAACTCCCCCGAGGAGGCCGGCTCGGTCGCCGCCCAGTCCCTCGCGGAGGGCAGCCGGGCCGCCGCGGGCGACACGATCACCCTCACCGTCTCCAAGGGGCCCGAGCTGGTCGAGGTCCCCGACGTCACCGGCGAGACCACCGAGGACGCGCGGGCGGCCCTGGAGGGGGCGGGCTTCGAGGTGAAGCTGAAGAAGACCTTCCCGTACCTCGGCGACACCGTCGCGAGCCAGTCCGTGGAGGGCGGCTCCACCGCCCCCGAGGGCTCCGCGATCACCCTCACGATCAAGGGACTGTAGACACCCATGCGCAACCCCGTCGGCGGCCACGTCCCCGTGGCCGGCGGTCTCGCCACGGTCGGCCTCGGCTACGCCCGCGAGCTGGGCGCCGAGACCGTGCAGGTCTTCGTCGCCAACCCGCGCGGCTGGGCCACCCCGGCCGGGAACCCGGCCCAGGACGAGCGGTTCCGCGCCGAGTGCGCGGAGCTGTCGCTCTCGGCCTGGGTCCACGCCCCGTACCTGATCAACTTCGGCTCGCACACCGAGGCCACCGCGGAGAGGTCGGTGGAGTCGCTGCGGCACTCGCTGCGCCGGGGCCGGGAGATCGGCGCGAAGGGCGTGGTGGTGCACACCGGCTCGGCGACCGGCGGCCGGCCGCGCGAGGTGGCGCTCGCCCAGGTGCGGGAGCGGCTGCTGCCGCTGCTCGACGAGCTGACGCACCCGGACGACCCCGACCTGCTCCTGGAGTCGACGGCCGGGCAGGGCTCCTCGCTCTGCTCGCGGACCTGGGACTTCGGCCCGTACTTCGACGTCCTCGACCGCCACCCCAAGCTGGGCGTCTGCCTGGACACGTGCCACGTGTTCGCCGCCGGGCACGACCTGACGGGCCCGTCCGGGGCGGCGCAGACCCTCGACCTGCTCGTGGAGACCGTCGGCGCGGGACGGCTGAAACTGATCCACGCCAACGACTCGAAGGACGTCGTGGGCGCCCACAAGGACCGGCACGCGAACATCGGGGCCGGTCACATCGGCGAGGACGCCTTCCGGGAGCTGCTGCGCCATCCGGCGACGGAGGGCGTGCCGCTGGTCATCGAGACGCCGGGCGGCAGGGAGGGGCACCGGGCGGACGTGGACCTGCTGAAGAAGCTGCGCCCTTGAGGGAATACCCCTAGGGGGTATACGGTTCCGGTGTCGACAGGAACCGCTACCTGACACCGGGGGCCCTCATGCGACACGAAGCACACGCCGGCCACGAACACGGGCACGACCGGACCGGGCACGCCGGCCACGAGCACGGGCACCGGCACGGCCACGGGAACGGGCCGCACCACTCCCCCGCCGGGGCCTCCTGGTCCACGGCCGCCAGGGCCACGCTGCACTGCCTCACCGGCTGCGCCATCGGCGAGGTGCTCGGCATGGTGATCGGCACCGCGCTCGGCTGGGGCAACGTGCCGACGATGGTCCTCGCCATCGCGCTGGCCTTCTTCTTCGGCTACGCGCTCACCCTGCGCGGCGTCCTGACCTCGGGCGTCGGCCTCCGGACGGCCGTCAGGGTCGCCCTGGCCGCCGACACCCTCTCCATCGCGGTCATGGAGATCATCGACAACGGCGTCATCGCCCTCTGGCCCGGCGCCATGGACGCGCACCTGTCCGATCCGCTCTTCTGGACCGTGCTCGCCATCGCCCTCGCCGCCGCCTTCGTGATCACCACGCCGGTCAACAAGTGGCTGATCGGCCGGGGCAAGGGCCACGCGGTGGTCCACCGGTACCACCACTGAGGCCGGAGCCGCCGGGGTCAGAGCTCGGGGCCGTCCCCGGGCTCCTCCTGGTACGAGTAGCGCTGCTCCCGCCACGGGTCGCCGAGGTTGTGGTAGCCGCGCTCCTCCCAGAAGCCCCGCCGGTCGGCGGCCATGTACTCCACGCCCCGGACCCACTTCGGCCCCTTCCAGGCGTACAGGTGGGGGACGACGAGCCGCAGCGGGAAGCCGTGCTCGGCGGTGAGCAGCTCCCCGTCCATGTGGGTGGCGAAGATCGTACGGTCCGAGGCGAAGTCGGCGAGCCGCATGTTGGCGCTGTAGCCGTACTCGGCCCAGACCATCACGTGGGTGACCTGGGGCGCGGGCGGGGCGAGCTCCAGGACCGTGCGGGCGGGGACACCACCCCATTCGGACCCGAGCATGCTGAACTTCGTGACGCAGTGCAGATCGGCCACGACCGTGGAGAACGGGAGGGCCGAGAACTCCTCGTGGTTCCAGCAGCGCTTGTCGCCGTCGGCCGTCGCCCCGAAGACGCGGAACTCCCAGCGGTCCGGCTTGAACTTGGGTACGGGACCGTAGTGGGTGACCGGCCAGCCGCGCTGGATCCGCTGTCCCGGCGGGAGATCCGCCGGAAGGCCCGGCGAACGATCCGGCTGATCCGCTTCCCGGTGTACTCCGCTCTCCGGCTGACCCATGTCATCCATGGTGACAGACCGCAAGGGGTGGTCATGACCAGGCGACCACTCCGACGACACCATTGGGGCAACTCCCACTAAGCCTGCACTTACTGGACGCCCCCCATTCGGGGTGCGAGGATGCCGCCATCCTGCCCAGTTATGGCGTAGACACACCGTGTGAAGTGGAAGGAGCCTGTGCGATGCAGGGCGACCCCGAGGTCCTCGAGTTCCTGAACGAGCAGTTGACCGGCGAGCTGACCGCCATCAACCAGTACTGGCTGCACTACCGCATCCAGGACAACAAGGGGTGGACGAAGCTCGCCAAGTACACCCGTGAAGAGTCCATCGACGAGATGAAGCACGCGGACAAGCTGACCGAGCGCATCCTGATGCTCGACGGCCTGCCCAACTACCAGCGGCTCTTCCACGTGCGCGTCGGCCAGACCGTCACCGAGATGTTCCAGGCGGACCGCCAGGTCGAGGTGGAGGCGATCGACCGCCTCAGGCGCGGGATCGAGGTCATGCGCGCCAAGGGGGACATCACGTCCGCCAACCTCTTCGAGGAGATCCTCGCGGACGAGGAGCACCACATCGACTACCTGGACACGCAGCTGGAGCTGATCGAGTCCCTGGGTGAGGCGCTCTACATCTCGACGCTCATCGAGCAGCCGAGCTGATCCCCTCCGAGGTCAGGCGGCTTCCCCGAGGGCGGTGACGGGAGCGGCCTTCTCGGCCGCCAGGGCGGGGACGCCCCGGTCGACGAGCTCGCGCCGGGGGCAGTTGCCGCGCCCGAGAATCGCCTGGATGCGACGGACGCAGGACCCGCAGTCCGTTCCGGCCTTGCAGGCGGAGGCGATCTGGCGGGGCGTGTGGGCGCCCGCGTCCGCGTGCTCCTTGACCTGCTTCTCCGTGACACCGAAGCATGAGCAGACGTACACGCGGTTCACCTCCCGCCGAGATCGTTTAGGTTAACCTAACCTTACCCGGTGAGCCGGGGCGGTAAAAGACCTGAAAACGACGATGGGGCGCGGATCACAAGGATCCGCGCCCCATCGTCGTAGGAAACCACTTACTGATCGCGGTACATCTCCGCCACCAGGAACGCCAGGTCGAGCGACTGGCTGCGGTTCAGGCGCGGGTCGCAGGCCGTCTCGTAGCGCTGGTGCAGGTCGTCGACGAAGATCTCGTCGCCGCCGCCCACGCACTCGGTGACGTCGTCACCGGTGAGCTCGACGTGGATGCCGCCGGGGTGGGTGCCCAGCTCCTTGTGGACCTCGAAGAAGCCCTTGACCTCGTCCAGGACGTCGTCGAAGCGGCGCGTCTTGTGGCCGGAGGCGGCCTCGAAGGTGTTGCCGTGCATCGGGTCGGTGACCCAGGCGACGACCGCGCCGGAGGCGGTGACCTTCTCGACCAGCTCGGGGAGCTTGTCGCGGACCTTGTCGGCGCCCATGCGGACGATGAAGGTCAGCCGGCCCGCCTCGCGGTCCGGGTCGAGGCGGTCGATGTAGGTGAGCGCCTCCTCCGACGTGGTCGTCGGGCCCAGCTTGATGCCGATCGGGTTCGCGATCCGCGAGGCGAACTCGATGTGGGCGTGGTCGAGCTGGCGGGTGCGCTCGCCGATCCAGACCATGTGGCCGGAGGTGTCGTACAGCTTGCCGGTGCGCGAGTCCGTACGGGTCAGGGCGCCCTCGTAGTCGAGCAGCAGCGCCTCGTGGGAGGCGTAGAACTCGACGGCCTTGAACTCGGCCGGGTCGGTCCCGCAGGCCTTCATGAAGTTCAGGGCGTTGTCGATCTCGCGGGCGAGCGCCTCGTAGCGCTGGCCCGAGGGGGACGACTTCACGAAGTCCTGGTTCCAGGCGTGCACCTGGCGCAGGTCGGCGTAGCCGCCGGTGGTGAAGGCGCGCACCAGGTTGAGCGTGGAGGCGGAGGCGTTGTACATCCGCTTCAGGCGCTCGGGGTCCGGGACGCGGGAGGCCTCGTTGAAGTCGAAGCCGTTGACGGAGTCGCCGCGGTACGTCGGCAGGGTCACGCCGTCGCGGGTCTCGGTCCCCTTGGAGCGGGGCTTGGAGTACTGCCCGGCGATGCGGCCGACCTTCACCACGGGCACGGAGGCCGCGTAGGTGAGGACGGCGCTCATCTGGAGCAGCGTCTTGAGCTTGGCCCTGATGTGGTCGGCGGACACGGCGTCGAAGGCCTCGGCGCAGTCGCCGCCCTGGAGCAGGAACGCCTCGCCACGGGCGACGGCTCCCATCCGGGCACGCAGCTGGTCGCACTCGCCGGCGAAGACGAGCGGAGGATACGACTCGAGGTCCGCGATCACATCGCGCAGAGCCTCGGCATCGGGGTACTCGGGCTGCTGCGCCGCGGGCAGGTCTCGCCAGGTCGCCTCGGCGACGGCGTGGGAATCAGCGTTCACGGTCACACGGACAACATTACGGGGTTCTTCGTCCGGTCCTGTCCCACCGACCAGTGGCTGAGACGACTGTCCGGAATGTCGGTCGCTGGGCTTCATGCCGCCGCACCGGGCCCCGGCTGGGTTACAGTGCTCGCATGTACGCGCCCCTGAACACGAACTGGTGGTGGACCGCTCTTCCGGCGGCCCACTGACTGCGCGTACACCGAAACACACGCGAAGGCCGCCCGAGGGGCGGCCTTTCCCGTACCCGGGGCCGTTCCTCTCCGCACATCGATGGAAGGAACGACGGACCCCATGGAGCTCTCCCGTCTGCTCGACGACTCCTGCCCTCCCTTCGCCCTGCTGCGCAGGCGCACCCCGGGCCGCGACCACGACACCGTCGAGGTGCTGATCGGCCGGGTCCACGAGGCCGAGCGCCTCGCGGAGCTGCCCGTGGGCCCGCTGCCGACGCTCGCGCTCGTGCCCTTCCGGCAGATCCGGGAGCGCGGCTTCGACGTGCGCGACGACGGCACCCCGCTCTCCGTGCTCGTCGCCGACGAGGTGCACGAGCTGCCGCTCGCCGAGGCCCTGGAGCAGCTCCCGGCACACGACGTGCGGGTCGAGGGGGGCGGGTTCGACGTCTCCGACGAGGAGTACGCGGAGACCGTGCGGCGGGTGATCGACGAGGAGATCGGCTCCGGCGAGGGCGCGAACTTCGTGATCCGGCGCACCTACACCGGGGAGGTCCCCGGCTTCGGGCGCGCCGACGCGCTCGCCCTGTTCCGGCGGCTGCTGGCGGGCGAGCGGGGCGCGTACTGGACCTTCGTCGTGCACACCGGGGAGCGGACCCTGATCGGGGCGAGCCCCGAGGTGCACGTCCGGATGGCGGGCGGGACGGTCGTGATGAACCCGATCAGCGGCACGTACCGCTACCCGGCCGGCGCCGCCCCCACCCCGGAGGACCTGCTCGCCTTCCTCGGCGACCGCAAGGAGACCGAGGAGCTGTCCATGGTGGTGGACGAGGAGCTGAAGATGATGTGCACGGTGGGCGACCGGGGCGGGGTGGTGATCGGTCCGCGCCTGAAGGAGATGGCCCACCTCGCGCACACCGAGTACGAGCTGCGCGGCCGGTCGTCGCTCGACGTGCGGGAGGTGCTGCGGGAGACGATGTTCGCGGCGACCGTGACCGGGTCGCCGGTGCAGAACGCCTGCCGGGTGATCGAGCGCCACGAGGCCGGGGGCCGCGGCTACTACGCGGGGGCGCTCGCCCTCCTCGGCACGGACGGGTCCGGCGGGCAGACGCTGGACTCCCCCATCCTGATCCGTACGGCCGACATCGCCGCCGACGGGCGGCTGCGGGTGCCGGTCGGCGCGACCCTGGTGCGGCACTCGGACCCGGCGGGCGAGGTGGCCGAGACCCACGCCAAGGCGGCCGGGATCCTCACCGCGCTGGGCGTGCGGGAGGGCCGGCCGGCGGCGGAGGCGCCCGCCGCTCCCCGGCTGGCCGACGATCCCCGCGTGCGGGCCGCGCTCGACGCGCGCCGGGCGGACCTGGCGCCGTTCTGGCTGAAGATGCAGGTCCGCTCGGCCGAGCTGTCCGGGCACGCGCTCGTGGTGGACGCCGAGGACACCTTCACGGCGATGCTGGCGCACGTGCTGCGCTCCTCGGGTCTTGAGGTGTCGGTGCTCCGGTACGACGAGCCGGGGCTGCGGGAGCTCGCGCTCGCGCACGAGGGGCCGGTCGTGCTCGGCCCCGGGCCCGGGGACCCCTCGGACGCGGCCGATCCGAAGATGCGGTTCCTGCGCGGCCTGACGGCCGACCTGGTCCGGGACCACCGGCACGGCCTGCTGGGGGTGTGCCTCGGCCACGAGCTGATCGCCGCCGAGCTGGGCCTGGAGATCGTCCGCAAGCGGGTGCCGTTCCAGGGCGCCCAGATGCGGATCGACCTCTTCGGGCAGGAGCGGACGGTCGGCTTCTACAACAGCTTCACCGCCCGCTGCGACGACCGGGCGGCCGAGGAGCTGGCGCTGCACCGGATCGAGGTCAGCCGCGACCCGGGGACGGGCGAGGTGCACGCCCTGCGCGGGCCCGGCTTCGCCGGGGTGCAGTTCCACCCCGAGTCGGTCCTGACGACGGAGGGCGCGGCGCTCACGGCCTCGCTCCTCGCGGGCGTGCTGGTCTGAGGGTCCGGAGGTCCCCGGGACCGGGCCGCCGGGTCACCCGGCCCTGGGGACCAGGACGTTCTCGCTGCGCCGGCCCGCGATGTGGTCGAGGACGTTGCGGAGGGTGGTGTCCACGATCTGGCCGACGGCGTCCGCCGTGTAGTACGCCTGGTGGGAGGTGACCACCACGTTCGGGAAGGTGACCAGGCGGGCCAGGGTGTCGTCCTCGACGACCTCCAGGGACTTGTCGAGGAAGAAGAGCCCGGCCTCCGCCTCGTACACGTCCAGGCCGACGCCGGTGAAGCGGCCGGCGCGGAGCTCGGCGACCAGGGCCTCGGTGTCGACGAGCCCGCCGCGGCTGGAGTTCACCAGGATGGCGTCGTCCTTCATCGCCCTGAGGGCGGCGGCGTCGACGACGTGCCGGGTGGCCGGGAGCAGCGGCACGTGGAGGCTGACGAGGTCCGACTCCGCGAAGAGCCGCTCCTTCTCGACGTACCGCATGCCGAGGTCGAGGCAGGCCGGGTTCTCGGCGACGTCCCAGCCGAGGAGCTTCATCCCGAAGCCGTGGGCGATCCGGGTGAAGGCCTCCCCGATCTTGCCGGTGCCGAGGACGCCGACGGTGCGCCCCCGCAGGTCGCGGCCCATCAGCCCGTCGAGGCGGAAGTCGAAGTCGCGGGTCCGGTTGGAGGCGCGGACGATCCGCCGGTTGACGGCCATGGCGAGGGTCCAGGCGAACTCCGCGACCGAGTACGGCGAGTAGTACGACACCCGGGCGACGGTGAGGCCGAGGCGCTCGGCGACCTCCAGGTCGATGTTGTTGAAGCCCGTGGAGCGCTGGGCGATCATCTGGGTGCCGCCGGCGGCGAGGGTCTGCAGGACGCGGTGGTCCAGGACGGCGTTGACGCTGGTGGAGACGATCTCGTAGCCGGCCGCGATGCGGGCGGTGTCCTCGGTGAGGAAGACGTCCAGGCAGTGGACGTCGTGGTACCCCTCGAAGGCCCGCTCGATGAGGGGCTTCTCGTCCGCCTGCACGCCGAATGCCAGGATTTCCACGCATGCCCCTCGGTGCGGTGACGGGCCGGGTACCGGCGCCTGTGTCCTGTCAGCGCGAATATACGGCCCCCGCCCGGCCCCGGCCCGTCGGACGGGTCTACGCGTCGTCGAGACCGCGCTCGATGGCGTACCGGACGAGCTCGACCCGGTTGTGCAGCTGGAGCTTGCCGAGGGTGTTCTGGACGTGGTTCTGCACCGTGCGGTGCGAGATGACCAGGCGCTCGGCGATCTGCTTGTAGCTGAGGCCCTTGGCGACGAGCCGCAGGACCTCGGTCTCGCGCTCGGTCAGCTGGGGGGCCTTCGGCCCGTCGCCGCCGGCGACCGGAGCGGGCTCGGAGGCCAGCCGGCGGTACTCGCCGAGGACCAGGCCGGCCAGACCGGGGGTGAAGACGGGGTCGCCGGCGGCCGTGCGCCGCACCGCGTCGGTCAGCTCCTCCGTACTGGCGGACTTGAGGAGGTAGCCGGTGGCGCCGGACTTGACCGCCTCCAGGACGTCGGCGTGCTCGCCGCTCGCCGAGAGGACGAGGACCCTCAGCTCCGGCCGGGCGCCGACCAGTTCCTTGCAGACCTGGACGCCGGGCTTGACCGGCAGGTTCAGGTCCAGGACGAGGACGTCGGGGACGGCCGCCGCCGCGCGCCGCACGGCCTGCTCGCCGTCGCCGGCGGTGGCGACCACGTCGAAGCCCGCCTCGGCGAGGTCGCGGGCGACCGCGTCCCGCCACATCGGGTGGTCGTCCACGACCATCACCCTGATCCGCTGCTCGCTCACTGCTCCTCCGCCTTCCCCCGTGGGACCTTCAACTCGACTTCCGTGCCCTGACCCGGGACCGAGACGACCTCGGCGCTGCCGCCCAGGTCCCGCAGCCTCCCCCGGATGGAGAGGGCGACGCCCATCCGGCCCTCGCCCTCCGCCTGCGCGAGGCGGCCCTCCGGGATGCCCGGTCCGTCGTCCCGGACGGTGACGATCACCTCGTCGGGCCAGTCCTCGATCAGGATCCAGGCGTGGGCGTCCTCGCCCGCGTGCACCCCCACATTGTCCAGGGCGGCGCCGACGGCCGCGGCCAGCTCGCGGGCGGCGGGCGGCGGCAGCAGGACCGGCGCGCCCGGTTCGGAGAGGGTGACCCGGGAGCCGGCACGCGGGGCGATCAGGACGCGCAGGTCGACGGGGGCGGAGTCGTCCGCCTCGTCGTCCACCTCCACGACCCGGACCACGGCCCCCTCGGACTCGTCCTCGGAGACCAGGCTGGGCCGGGCGAGCCCGCCCGCCACCAGGGTGCGCAGGGCCACCTCCTGCTCGCCGGCCATCCTGCCCAGTTCTGCGGCCTCGCCGCCGAGCGCGGTGCCGCGCCGCTGCACCATCGCGAGGACCTGGAGGACGCTGTCGTGGATGTCGCGGGCCAGCCGCTCCCGCTCCCGGGTGGCGGCCTCGATCTCCAGGGCGCGGGCGAGGGTGCGCTCGGAGGCGCGGGCGACCTCGACGACGTACCCGATGGCGATGGAGGCGACCCAGACCAGGATCACGTTGTGGACGGTGTCCTGGCTGGGGTGGCCGCGCTCGACGATGTTGGCGACGGCGACGAGGGAGGAGGCGACGCCGGCCCAGCGCCAGCCGCCCTTGATGGCGAACGCGAGGACGGAGCCGGCCGTCCATATGGAGGGCAGGGTGGGGCCGTCGACCGACTGGGCGTGGGCGTCGGCGAGCGGGGTGAGGAGGATGCCGGTGAGGGCGAGGGCGAGGTCGGCGCCGAGGAAGCGCTTGGTGCAGCCGGCCGCGTTCGCCACCTTGGGAAGGGTGGCGAGGGTCCAGACGCACAGCACCGCCAGGTAGACGACGCCGATCCAGGGCCGCTCGTAGCGGTCGCGGCCGAAGACGAAGACCAGGACCGCATAGCCCATGGTCAGGACGCGGTAGCCGGTCAGCGCCCGCCACAGCGGCTGCTCGACCGACATCCGCACGACGCGCTCGCGCCCGGCCATCTCCCCCACCCCCGACGCCCCTCGCGGGGCGGTTCTCCCTCGTGCGTTCCCCCGCCTGTGCCCGTGGCCCAGGGCCTGTCCGACCCTGATCCGCCGGACAGGCCCTACGCCCCGGACTCCTCGCGGGCGGCGATCTCGGCCTTCACGGCCTCCTTGGCCGCCTTCTCCGCCTCCGCGATCTGCCGCTTGGCGGCGGTGGCGTAGATGTCGACGTACTCCTGGCCGGACAGCTTCATGATCTCGTACATGACCTCGTCGGTCACCGAGCGGAGGATGAAGCGGTCCCCCTCCATGCCCTGGTAGCGGGCGAAGTCCAGCGGCTTGCCGATGCGGATCCCCGGGCGCATCAGCTTGGGGACGAGCTTGCCGGGCGGCTGGATCTTCTCGGTGTCGATCATGGCGACCGGGATCACGGGCGCGCCGGTGGCCAGGGCGACCCGGGCCAGGCCGCCGGGCTTGCCCCGGTAGAGGCGTCCGTCCGGCGAGCGGGTGCCCTCGGGGTAGATGCCGAAGAGGCCGCCGCCCTCGATGACCTCGATGCCCGCCTTGATGGCGGCCTCGCCGGCGCCCCGGGCACCCGAACGGTCCACCGGGAGCTGGCCGACGCCCTTGAAGAAGGCGGCGGTGAGCTTTCCCTTCACGCCGGGGCTGGTGAAGTACTCGGCCTTGGCGATGAAGGTGACCTTGCGGTCGAGCACGGCCGGCAGGAAGAAGGAGTCCGAGAAGGACAGGTGGTTGCTCGCCAGGATGGCGGGCCCGTCGGCGGGAACGTTCTCCAGACCCTCCACCCAGGGACGGAAGGCGAGCTTCAGGGACCCGCCGAGGGAGAACTTCATTGCGCCGTAGATCAACTCGCCATGCCTTCCGTGTGCTGTCGGGCCCCGACTTTATCCCGTACCGGCGCACGCCCCCCGCTACGGCCCTGGTCGGTGTCGGTCCGGTCGCGTACGGTGAAGGCCCTTCCCCATTTTCCGTCGCTTCGGCGCACCGGAGGCGCACCCAGGGCGCATCCGGGGACGCGTCCGGTGGCGAACGCGAAGCCGAGCGAACAGGAGACCCCGGTGCCGGTCCTTCCCGGAGCCGAGCCGTACCGCCATGAGGGCGGAGAGGTCGGCGTCCTTCTCTGTCACGGATTCACCGGTTCCCCCCAGTCGATGCGTCCGTGGGCCGAGTACCTGGCCGAGCGCGGCCTGTCGGTGTCGGTGCCGCTCCTGCCGGGGCACGGCACGCGCTGGGAGGACATGCGGATCACCACCTGGCACGACTGGTACGCCGAGGTGGACCGGGCGCTGCGCGAGCTCCGGGAGCGGTGCGGGACCGTCTTCGTCTTCGGCCTCTCCATGGGCGGGGCGCTCGCGCTGCGGCTCGCGGCCCGGCACGGGGACGCGGTGCGGGGGCTCGTCCTGGTCAATCCGGGCAACAAGGTGCACGGCGTGGCCGCGCACGCGCTGCCGGTCGTCCGGCACCTGGTCGCCACCACGAAGGGCGTCGCCAACGACATCGCCAAGGAAGGCGTGACGGAGGTGGGCTACGACCGGGTGCCGCTGCACTCGGCGTACTCGCTGCGCCGGTTCTTCCGTACGGTGGACGGGGAGCTGCCGCAGGTCACGCAGCCGCTGGTGCTGCTGCACAGTCCGCAGGACCACGTGGTGCCGCCGGCCGACTCGGCCAGGATCCTGAGCCGGGTCTCCTCGACGGACGTCCGCGAGGTCCTGCTGGAACAGAGCTACCACGTGGCGACGTTGGACCATGACGCGGAGCGGATCTTCGACGAGAGCTGGGCCTTCGTCGAGCGTCTCGCGCCGGAACCGGTCGGCGGGAAGGGGAGCAGGAGCGGTGGCTGAGCAGCAGGACGGCGGAGACCGGGATCCGCAGCCCATCGACGAGGAGGCGGCCTGGGCCGCGATCGTCGCGGGATACGGCGAGGAGCCCGCGGACCCGCCGGGGACGAGGCCGTACCGGCCGATCGAGAACCTGTCGCTGCCGGAGCCGGAGGACCTCGACGGGGACGAGGACGACGGGGTCCGGAAGAAGAAGGCCGGGGACGCGCCGCAGGCGGCCGGGAAGCCGGACCTGGTCTGGAAGCCGAAGGCGGACGGCGGGCCGGGGGACTCCGGGTCTTCCGGGAGCTCCGGGACTTCCGGCGTTTCCGGGGGCTCCGGGACTTCCGGGGACTCCGCCGAAGCTTCCGGGGACTCCGGTACGGAGAAGGAGCCCGGGGACGGCGAGGAGCCGAAGGCGGGGACGGAGGCGGACGGGGCCGGCCCGGAGAAGCCGGTGCTCGGCGGCTCGATCGTGTTCGCGCCCGGGGTGCGGCCCGCCGGACCCCGGGACTACTCCCCCGCCGAGCCGGAGGACGACCCGGAGGGCTCGGACGAGGGCCACTTCGTGCCGCCGGAGCCGCCCCCGCTGCCGGAGGCGGACGCGACGGCCAAGTTCGCCTGGCTCGGTGTGATCGGCGGCCCGGTGCTGCTGCTCGTGGCCGTCCTCCTCCAGTGGGACATGACCTGGTGGCTGACGACGCTCTGCGTGGGCGGCTTCCTGGGCGGCTTCGCGACCCTGGTCGCGCGCATGAAGCAGGACGACGACGACGACTTCGACGACCCGGGGCGCGGGGCGGTCGTGTAGGGCCCGTCCGGCGGATCGGGGCCGGACGGGCCCCGGGGCTCCGGGTCCTACGGGGCGGGCACCCGGACCGCCGCGAGCACCGGCAGGTGGTCCGTGGCGGCCCTCAGGTCGGCGGGGTCCAGGTCCGTCGGGACCCCGCAGCCGAGGAACTCGACGCCGGGGGTGGCCAGGACGGCGTCGATGCGCTGGTGCGGGTCCTCGGGGACCGAGGTGTGCTCGCCGCCCCACGGGCTGACGGCCCAGCCGTCCCGGAGCTCCCCGGTCAGCCGGGTGAAGGCGGGGCCGCCGGGCCGTTCGTTGAGGTCGCCGGCGACGAGGACGTGCGGGGTGCCGAGGGCGGCGACCCGGTCGAGGACCATGCCGGCCTGGGCGTACCGCTCGTCCTCGCGCAGGCTCAGGTGGCAGCTGATCAGTCCGACCCGGGCCCCGCCGAAGCGGACGACCGCCGTCGCCAGGCCCCGGCGGTGCAGGCCGGGGGTGAGCGGGAGGAGCACGTCCTCGGTGCGTTCCACGGTGGCCCGCAGGGAGCAGAGCAGCAGCGGGCCCGCCGCGGTGGCGCCGCCGCTCAGGACGACGAGCTCGCTCTTGGCGGCGAGCCGGGCGGCGTGCTTGCGCCAGCGGAAGAAGCGCGGGGCCTCCTGGACGAAGACGACGTCGGGGGCGCAGGCCCGGATGACCCGGGCGAGTGCGTCCTCGTCGTCGCGCATCGAGCGGACGTTGTAGCTCAGGACCCGGAGGACGGCCGAACCGTCCTCTTCGGTGCGGGAGTTGGGCAGTTCGGTGATCGCCATGCGGGCCAACATACGACGACCGCCCGCCGGGTCCGAGGGGACGCGGCGGGCGGTCGTCGCAAGGTGTTCATCCGCCTTCGTACGGGTGTCCCCGTACGGGTGCGGTCGCGCGGGGCCTCCCTGCGGGCGCCCCGTGCAGAGGTCAGCCCTGGCGGGCCAGGTCCGCGGCGCCGACCAGGCCGG
Organism: Streptomyces sp. NPDC055632; assembly: GCF_053618675.1. Classification (NCBI taxonomy): domain Bacteria; kingdom Bacillati; phylum Actinomycetota; class Actinomycetes; order Kitasatosporales; family Streptomycetaceae; genus Streptomyces; species Streptomyces sp. NPDC055632. Next base: position 19,820 of record NZ_JBSHHY010000014.1, read on the forward strand.
CCTTGTTGCCGAGCTGGGCGGCGAGGACCTGGGCGTGCGGGCGCCACTGGCCGCCGATCAGCCAGCGCCGGAACGACTTGCGGATCGGGCCGAGGACGAGCTCGCCCTCGTCCGAGACGCCGCCGCCGACGATGAACGCCGAGGGGTCGAAGAGCGAGGCCAGGTCGGCGAGGCCGGCACCGGCCCAGCGGGCCAGCTCCCGGAAGGAGTCGACGGCGACCGGGTCGCCGGCGCGGGCGGCCTGGCTGACGTGGCGGCCCTCGATGCCCTCGGGGCTGCCGTCGCCGAGGCTCAGCAGGACCTCGGCGTTCTCCGGGGTGGCGGCGGCGCGCTGCCGGGCGTACCGGACGAGGGCACGGCCGGAGGCGTACTGCTCCCAGCAGCCCTGGCTGCCGCAGCCGCAGAGCAGGCCGTCGGGGACGACCCGGATGTGGCCGAATTCGGCGGCCACGCCGAAGCGGCCGCGGCGCAGCTTGTTGCCCATGATGATGCCGCCGCCGAGGCCGGTGCCGAGGGTGATGCAGATGACGTCCTCGTGGCCCTGGCCGGCGCCGAAGCGGTACTCGCCCCAGGCCGCGGCGTTGGCGTCGTTCTCGACGACGACGGGCAGGCCGACGCGCTGCTCGACCTTGTCCTTGAGCGGCTCGTGCCGCCAGTCGATGTTCGGCGCGAAGAGGACGGTGGCGCGCTTGTCGTCGACGTAGCCGGCGGCGCCGATGCCCACGGCCTCGATCGCGTGGCCCTTGCCGGCCTCGGAGACCGCCGTGCTGATCGCGTCGACGATGCCCTCGGGGGTCGGCGGGGTGGGCACCTTGTGCGTGTCGAGGATGTTGCCCTCCTCGTCGACCACGCCGGCCGCGATCTTCGTGCCGCCGATGTCGACGCCGATGGTGAGTCCCATGTGTCCCTCAGTTTTCGGTCGAGCCCCGCTAGGGCCCACCGTACCCGAGGGGGAGGCGCGTCCTGATCAATCCAGGTCGATGTGCTGGCCGGTTCCGGGCCCTTCGCCGTCCTCGCGGGGCGCCTTCGGAGGCTCTTCCGAGGGGGTCTCCCCCCGGGTCCAGCGGGTCTCGTGGCCCTCGACGGCGGAGCGGTAGGCGGCGAGGAGTTCGCTGCCGGCGGCGGCGAGGTGGTCGAAGACCTGCGGGTTGCGCTCGACGACGGGTTCGACGGCGGCCTTCGCCTGGTCGACGAACTGCTGGACGGTCCGTACGGCCCGGCCCGCGAGGAGCGGGTTCCCGAGGCCTTCGGAGACCTTGCCCGCGACGGCCTCGAAGAGCTTGCGGAACTCCTCGGCGGCCGATTCGGGCCCGGCCCCGCGCTCGGCCCGGCGGCGGGCCCTCTCCGCCTCCAGGTCCTCGGCGCACGCCTTGGCCCAGGCGTCCGAATCGCTCATGGCGCACTCCTCAGTCGGCTGGTACTTCGACGGTACACGGGCGTCAGGGGGTGCGGGGCCGGTCGGGCCAGAGTCCGGGGTCGGGGGTGAAGCGGACGCGGAGGTCGCCGTCGACGAGGCCCGCGCCGGTGACGGTGCAGCGGCGCAGGGCGCCGGGGAGGGGGAGGTTGCGGCGGAACGGTCCGGCGGCCAGGAGCAGCTCGTCGCCGCGCCGGACGAGGGAGAGCTCCTCCTTGGCGGCACCGGGCAGGGGGACGTGCCAGACGAGGACGCCGTCCTCGTCCCGCCGGTCCTCGACGGTCCACGCGGGCGCGGGCACGGCGTCGGTCCGGGCGGGGGCGAGGAGGGCGAGGTCGTCGGCGCCGCGCGGGGCGCGGCCGAGGTGCGGGAGCTCGTGGAGCACTCCGCCTGCGGTACGGAGTTCCGCGAGGTGCCGGTGCTGCTCGGCGGTCAGGCCGGCGAGCCAGGGGTCCTCGGAGCCCGCGGGCAGCAGCCGGTTGGCGACGACGGAGTCGAGGGAGAGGCGGTGGAGGGCGAGGCCGAGGCGGGCGGTGCGCAGGGCGCGGACGGCGGCGGGTCCCGGTTCGAGGACGAGCCGGACGGTGGTGCCGGGGGCCTCGACGACGGCCTGGACGGCGGCGAGTTCGGCCTCCCAGCGGGCGGTGGTCTCGTACAGCCACTGCGCGGGCATGGGGACCCCGGCGAGCTGGGCGAGCATCGGGCGCAGGGCGCGGGCGGCCTGCCGCTCCTGGGGCAGGAGCCGGCGCAGATAGCGGCGGAGCTGCTCGGGCAGGGCGAGGACGGCGAGGGCCTCGGGGAGCGGCGGCAGGTCGACGACGGCCAGCTCGTGGTCGCCCGTGGCGGCCTCGCGCAGGGCCCGCAGCAGGGCGAAGGGGCGGCTGCCGGGCAGTTCGGTCAGCTCGGCGTCCTCGAAGGGCGCGGTGCCGAGCAGGTCGAGGGCGACGCCGGAGCGGGCCTGGAGGGCGAGGAACTCGCGGCGGAAGTCGGCGGCGGGCTCGGGCCGCAGCACCCGCAGGTTCCCGTCGTCCGGCAGCCGCCCGGCGTCCTCGGAGACGAGCAGCGTCCGCCGCCCGGCCCGCGCCTCGGCGAGGGCGGTCGCGGCGGCGACGGTGGTGCGCCCGGCACCGCCGAGGCCGGTGACAAGGATGATCCGCATGCGGAGGACGCTACCCGCCTCCGGCGGCGGGGGGTCCGGGGGCCCGGACCGAAGACCGGCGGCGGGGGCGGCGCCCGTCGCGGGGACCGCCCCGGGCGGAGGGGGCGCCCCGGGCGGAGGGAGCGCCCGCCACCGAGCCGCCGCTCCGGGCCGGAGCCGTACCCCGTCCCGCCGCCCCGGCCCCGGAGCCGTACCCCGTCCCGCCGCGCAGCGCCTACGCGCCGGATTCCACGCGCTTCTTCAGGCCCGCCAGGGCGCGGTCGATGATGACCTTCTCGGCCTTGCGCTTGATCATGCCGAGCATGGGGATCTTGACGTCGACGGTGAGCTGGTAGGTGACCTCGGTGCGCTTGCCGCCGTCGAGCGGGGTCAGGCGGTAGGAGCCGTCGAGGGAGCGGAGCATCTGGGACTTGACCAGGGTCCAGCCGACCTCGTCGGCGCCGGTCCAGGTGTACGCCAGGGTGTGGTCGTCCTTGATGGCGCCCGCGTCGAGGAGCAGCCGGACCTTCGCCGCGCGGCCTGCGGCGTCCTTCTCCAGGACCTCGGCCTCCTTCACCTCGCCCGTCCACTCGGGGTAGCGGGCGAAGTCGGCGATCACGCCCATGACGTCGGCCGGCGCCGCCTCGACGGTGATGCTCGAGCTGGTGTGTTCGGCCATCGCGGTGGCTCCTCCACTGTGCGGTCCGGCGGAAGTCAAGGGGGCACGGGCGTGCCGACGGCAGGCTATCGCGCCCCGGGCCCGGACCCGCCACGGGAAGGCCGCGGAGGGGGCGGGAACGGCCGGGAGATCACCACTCCAGGGCGAAGGGCCTGCCCGTCGAGGCGAAGTGCCCCACGTTGACGCACTCGGTCGCGCCGATCCGCATCCGCCGGGCCAGCGGCTGGTGGACGTGGCCGAAGAGGGAGTAGCGCGGCCGGGTGCGCCGGATCGCGTCGAGCAGGGCCCGGCTGCCGCGCTCGAAGCGGCGGGCCACCGTGTCGTACGTCAGCTCCGGCACCTCCGGCGGGATGTGGGAGCAGAGGACGTCGACCTCGCCGAGCGCCTCGACCTTCGCCGCGTACTCCTCGTCGGAGATCTCGTACGGCGTGCGCATCGGGGTGCGCAGACCGCCGCCGACGAAGCCGAAGACGAGGCCGCCGAGCTCGATCCGCTCCCCGTCGAGGACGGTCGTCCCCGGTCGGGCGAATTCGGGCCAGAACCGGGGGATGTCCACGTTCCCGTAGGTGGCGTACGTGGGGGTGGGGAAGGCGGCGAAGAGTTCGGCGTACTGGCGGCGCACGGCGGCCTCGATGGCGGTGGTGCGGTCGATGCCGAGCTCGGCCCAGAGGCGGCGGCCCAGGTCACGGGCCTCGTCGAAGCGGCGGGCGGTGCGCAGTTCGACGAGCCGGTCGGCGTTCTCGACGCCGAAGAGGTCAGGGAAGATGCCCCGGGCGTGGTCGGCGTAGTCGAGGAAGAGGACCAGGTCCCCGAGGCATATCAGGGCGTCGGCACCCTCCCCCGCACGGGCGAGGTCGCCGGCGTTGCCGTGCACGTCACTGACCACATGGACTCGCATGGAGCCACCTTAGGGGGCGCCCCGGAGGCCGGTCCGGGAAACCGGCCGCGGACCGCCTCCCGGCCGCCCTACCTGCGGTTACTTCCTAGTCGGGAAACGGGTGGACTACTGTTCACGGAGCACCGTCATGCGTGTGTGACGCACGGAACATCTGGCCGGGACCCCCTATCGGGAACCACGTACTGATGGGTAACGTCCGGGCAGTCCAGTCGTGCTCACCCCCACTGAGCACCTGACCGAATATGGACTAACCGGTGCATCACACAGAGCCGTGGCGCCGGCGCCCGATGAGGAGCAGCAGTCTTGCGCGAGTTCAGCCTTCCGGCCCTGTACGAGGTCCCCACGGACGGCAACCTGACGGATCTCATCCGCCGCAACGCCTCCCAGCACCCAGACGTCGCCGTGATGGGGCGCAAGGTCGGCGGAGTGTGGACGGACGTCACCGCCACCGAGTTCCTCGCCGAGGTCCGCGGGGCCGCCAAGGGTCTGATCGCCGCCGGGGTGGAGCCGGGTGACCGGGTCGCGCTGCTCTCCCGCACGCGCTACGAGTGGGTGCTCCTCGACTTCGCGATCTGGAGCGCGGGCGGCGTGACCGTGCCGGTGTACGAGACCAGCTCGCCGGAGCAGATCCAGTGGATCCTGGGCGACTCGGGCGCGACCGCCGTCCTGGTGGAGAGCGCGGCGCACGAGGAGTCGGTGGCCTCGGTCCGGGCGGACCTGCCGGAGCTGAAGAGCGTGTGGCGGATCGAGGACGACGCCGTCGCCCGCCTCACCGCCGACGGGGCCGGCGTCTCCGACGAACTGCTCGACGCGCGCATGTCGGCGGCGAACGCGGACGACCCGGCGACGATCGTCTACACCTCGGGCACCACGGGCCGCCCCAAGGGCTGCGTCCTGACCCACCGGGCCTTCTTCGCCGAGTGCGGCAACGTGGTGGAGCGGCTGAAGCCCCTCTTCCGCACGGGCGAGTGCTCGGTCCTGCTCTTCCTGCCCGCCGCGCACGTCTTCGGGCGGCTCGTCGAGGTGGCGTCCGTGATGGCGCCGATCCGGCTGGGCTGCGTCCCCGACATCAAGAACCTCACGGACGAGCTGGCCTCGTTCCGGCCGACGCTGATCCTGGGCGTGCCCCGGGTCTTCGAGAAGGTCTACAACTCGGCGCGGGCGAAGGCGCAGGCCGACGGCAAGGGCAAGATCTTCGACAAGGCCGCGCAGACGGCCATCGCGTACAGCCGGGCGCTCGGCACCCCGCAGGGCCCTTCCTTCGGCCTGAAGCTGAAGCACAAGGTCTTCGACAAGCTGGTCTACAGCAAGCTGCGGGCGGTGCTCGGCGGGCGCGGCGAGCACGCGATCTCGGGCGGCGCGCCGCTGGGCGAGCGGCTCGGCCACTTCTTCCGCGGCATCGGCTTCACCGTCCTGGAGGGCTACGGCCTGACGGAGTCGTGCGCGGCGACCGCGTTCAACCCGTGGGACCGGCAGAAGATCGGCACGGTCGGCCAGCCGCTGCCGGGCTCGGTGGTGCGGATCGCCGACGACGGCGAGGTGCTGCTGCACGGCGAGCACGTCTTCACGGGCTACTGGAACAACGAGGCGGCGACGGCCGAGGCCCTCGCGGACGGCTGGTTCCACACGGGCGACATCGGCACGCTCGACGAGGACGGCTACCTGGCGATCACCGGCCGGAAGAAGGAGATCCTGGTGACGGCGGGCGGCAAGAACGTCGCCCCGGCGGTCATCGAGGACCGGATCCGGGCGCACGCGCTGGTCGCGGAGTGCATGGTGGTCGGCGACGGGCGTCCGTTCGTGGGCGCGCTCGTCACCCTGGACGAGGAGTTCCTCGGCCGCTGGGCGTCCGAGCACGGCAAGCCGGCCGGTGCGACGGCGGCGTCGCTGCGCGACGACCCGGAGCTCCTGGCGGAGGTCCAGCGGGCGGTCGACGACGGCAACGCGGCGGTCTCCAAGGCGGAGTCGGTCCGCAAGTTCCGTGTGCTGCCCGCCCAGTTCACGGAGGAGGCGGGGCACATCACCCCGTCCCTGAAGCTGAAGCGGAACGTGGTGGCGAAGGACTTCGCGGACGAGATCGAGGCGATCTACCGGGGCTGAGCCCGGCGGAGCACACGTAAGGAGAGGGCCCCGGGCGCATCGCCCGGGGCCCCTCTCCGTACCGCTCAGAGCAGCTCGCGCAGCCGTTCCGCGAGCAGGTCCCAGCGCCACTTCTCCTCCACCCAGGCCCGGCCCCGTTCGCCCATGCGGGCGCGGAGTTCGGGGTCGAGGAGGAGGGTGGTGACGCGGTCGGCGGTCTCCTCCGGGGATTCGCCGCGCACGACCCAGCCCGTCTCGCCGTCGAGGACGGCGTCGGGGGCGCCGCCGGAGTCGCCGGCGACGACGGGCAGGCCGGTGGCGGAGGCCTCCAGGTAGACGATGCCGAGGCCCTCGACGTCGAGGCCGCCGCGCCGGGTGCGGCAGGGCATGGCGAAGACGTCGCCGGCCCCGTAGTGGGCGGGCAGTTCGGCCCAGGGGACGGCGCCGGTGAAGCGTACGGATCCGGCCACGCCCGTCTCGTCGACGAGACGGCGCAGGTCCTTCTCGTACGGGCCGCCGCCGACGATCAGGAGGACGGCGTCCGGGACCCGGCGCAGGATGCCCGGCAGGGCCCTGATCAGGGTGTCCTGGCCCTTGCGCGGGACGAGCCGGGAGACGCAGACGACGACGGGCCGGTCGCTGAGCCCGAGGCGGGCGCGGACCTCGTCGCCGCCGGAGCCGGGGTGGAAGGTCTTCTCGTCGACGCCGGGCGGGAGCTGGACCATCCGGCCGGCGGCGGCGGGCGTGAGGGCCGAGGCGATCCGGGAGCGGGTGTACTCGCCGAGGTAGGTGATCGTGTCGGTGCCCTCGCCGATGCGGCGCAGCAGCTGCCGGGCGGCGGGCAGTTGGGCCCAGCCCGCCTCGTGGCCGTGGGTGGTGGCGACCAGGCGCCGGGCGCCGGCCCGGCGCAGGGCGGGGGCCATCAGGCCGAGCGGGGCCGCGGCGCCGAACCACACGGACTCACAGCCGTGTTCGCGCAGCAGCGCGGTGGCGCGGGCGGTGACCCGGGGGGTGGGCAGCAGCATGGTGGTGCGGTCCCGGACGACGGTGAAGGGCTGTTCGGCGTCGAACGCCGCCGTCGCCTCGGCCCCTTCGCGGCCGCGCTTCCAGGTGGAGGCGTAGACCACGACCTGCTGGGGGTCCAGACGGAGGGCCATGTTGTGCAGGAAGGCCTGGATTCCCCCGGGACGCGGCGGGAAGTCGTTGGTTACGATCAGGGTCTTGTGCATCGTGGCCGACAGTACGCGATCGCACCCACCGCCCGGCACCACCACTCCCCCGCGCGAGCGGGCCGACCCGACGAGGACGAGTCAGTGACGACGGGCACCGTGGGGAAGGGATCGCGCGCGGGTCTGTGGCTTCCCGTCGGCCTCTGGGGGCTCACCCGGGTCCTCCTCCTGCTGTGCGTGTTCGACGTCGTGGAGGTCCCGGGGCCGGACATCGCGTACGACGTCGAGAACATCTACCGGGGCTGGTACGAGGTGCTGCGGGACGGCACGTACCCGCTGGACGACGTCACCTGGCAGTACCCGCCGGCCGCGGCGTTCGTGATGCTCGCCCCCGGCCTGCTGCCGTTCCTCAACTACGCGGCCGCCTTCTTCGTCCTCGCACTGCTCTGCGACGCGCTGGTCTTCGGGCTGCTCCTGTACACGGGCCGCCGGGCGGGCCGGACGTCCCGGGGCGCCTGGATCTGGCTGGCGGGCGTCGCGCTGCTCGGCCCGACCGCGTACGCCCGGTACGACGTGATGGTGACCGCCGTCGCGGTGGCGGGGCTCCTCGCGGCCGGCCGCGATCCCCGGGTCCTCGGCGCGCTCGCCGGTTTCGGGACGGTCCTGAAGGTGTGGCCGGCGCTGGTGCTCGTGGGCACCCCGAAGGGGCGGGCGACGTTCCGCTCCTGGTCGGCGGCGGCGGGCGCGGCGGCCGGGGTGCTGCTGCTCTGCGTGCTGTGGAAGCCGGGGGCGCTGTCCTTCCTGTCCTTCCAGCGGGACCGGGGCACCGAGGTGGAGTCCCTGGGCGCGACGGTCTTCCACGTCCTGCGGCACTTCGGCTGGGAGGGCGAGGTGCGGATGAACTACGGCTCGATGGAGTTCCTCGGCCCGTACGTGTCCGCGGTGTCGACGGCCGCGATGGCGGTGACGATCGGCGCCTTCGGCTGGCTGCTGCTCTGGCGGATCAGGGCACGCCGGTTCGTCTCGTCGACGGTGGCGGACGCGGCCTTCGTGGCGGTGCTGCTCTTCACGCTGACGAGCCGGGTGCTCTCCCCGCAGTACATGCTGTGGCTGATCGGCCTGGCGGCGGTGTGCCTGGCCTTCCGGTCGAGCCGGATGGAGCGGCCCGCGCACCTGGTGGTCTGGGCGACGGCGGTGACGCAGTTCGAGTTCCCGGTGTGGTTCTGGCACGTGACGCGGAGCGACGCGCTGGGCATGGCGGTGCTCTTCACGCGGAACGGGCTGCTGATCGCCGCCGCCGTCCTGGCCTGCCGGATCCTGTGGCGGCAGACGGTCACGGAGCCGCGCCTCGCCGCGACCGTCCCCGCGCAGGCCTCGCGGACGGAGCGCGAGGGGGCCCTGTCCGGCTCGGCGCGCTGAGCGGCGGGCCCGGCCCCGATCGGCAGGACGGGCGGGCCCTGGGGCCTGTCCGACGGGTCAGGTTCGCGGCTCCGGCCCTGACCCGCCGGACAGGTCCTACCCGAGCTTCTCCGCCACGTACGCCCGCCAGGCCTCGGTGAACTCCTCCGGGGTGGTGTCCAGGACGTCGTGGAGCGCGTTCTCCACCGCGCCCTCCCGGCCCGGGTGCGCGCCCACCGCCCGGTAGAACGCGGTCAGCTCCTTCTCGCCCCAGCGCTCCGCGACCAGCTCGCAGGCCAGCCAGCCGCCCTCGTAGGCCCGTGCCAGGGTCCCCGCGTCCCCGCCGAAGGAGAAGTCGGCGTCCTCCGGGAGCCGGACGGGCGGTTCGCCGTCCCGGACCGCGCGGCGCAGCTCGGGGGCGGCCTCCGCGGGCGTGCGGCCTGCGTCCCGGTAGGCGACCCAGTCCGCGAAGCCCTCGGAGAGCCAGACCGGGGTCGAGGGGGTGGTGTGGGCGCGGGTGGCGACGTGGACGGTCTCGTGGGTGAGGACGAGCTGCCGGCCGAAGTCGCCGAGGACCCCGTACGCGTCGGGGTTGACGATCACCCGGTCGGCGGGCCCGTCCGGTCCGCCCCTGGTCTCGCCCGTGGTGACGGCCGCTATCCCCCGGTAGGAGTCCCCCGGCTCCCCCAGGAGCTCCCCCATGGCGTCCAGGGAGCCGGGGACGAGGACGACCACCCGGCGGGCCCAGTCCTCGGGCCAGGCGCCGGTGACGGCGGGGACCGCCCGGTCGGCCGCCGCCGCGATCTCCCGGAGCCGCGCCCGGTCCGGGCCGGTGCCGAGGACCAGCGAGCGGGCGCCGTGGACGGCCGTGACGTCCCCCTGCTCCCAGAGCTGCCGGGGCGCGCCCTCCGCGGGCCGCTCACCGGTCACGTACCAGCGTCCGCCGCGCTCGGTGAGGTCCAGGACGCGGGCGGTGGTGACGGGCCGCCGGTCCTGGCCCTTGAGCCGGTGGCCGAGCTCGGCGCGGGCGGTGACCCGGTCGGGGGCGGTCCGGTCGACGCCGGTGACCCGGTACGACCAGCCGTCGAGCGGCACCGCCGCGAGCCGCCGGTAGAGGGTGAGGGCGGCCGGCGCGTGGGCGGGGTCGAGGGCGGCCCGGTAGCCGGGCTCGTCGCGGGCGAGGAGGGCCCTGGCGTGCTCGTCGAGGAGCGCCTGTATCTCCCGGGAGGCGGTGCGGGCGGCGGGCCCGGTCTCCGCGCAGCCGACGAGGCCCGTCAGGGCGAGCAGCAGGGCCAGCAGGCAGAAGACCGCCGGCCGTCGCGCTCCGTACCCCTGACCCGCCACGCCTCCGATCGTACGATCCGAACGACGGACGCGGCTCCCGGGGCGGTCGGGCCCCGGGCGGACCGGGCCTCTGGAGCGTGCGGGGCCCGGGGCGGCCGGGCTCCCGGAGCGTGCGGACCTGGGCGGGCTCGGCTCCCAGAGCGTGCGGACCTGGGCGGGCTCGGCTCCCGGAGCGGGCGGGCCGGGCCGCCGGGGCCGTGCGGTCCGGCTCGGACCCGAGCACCCGGGGTCCTGCGGTCCGGCTCGGACCCGGGCCCCGGAGCCCCGCCCTCCGTCTCAGACCCGGGTCACCGTCACGTGCGACATCATGTTCACCGGGTCGTAGCGGACCCGGGCGCCCGGGTAGGGGGCATGGATGACCTGCCCGTTCCCGACGTAGATCGCCACGTGGCTGGCGTCGCTCCGGTAGGTGACGAGGTCCCCGGGCCGCGCCTGCGAGAGCGGCACCTGCCGGCCCGCGTGCCGCTGGGCGGCGGAGGTGCGCGGCAGGCTGATCCCGGCCTGGCGGTAGGACCAGACCATCAGGCCCGAGCAGTCGAAGGCGGAGGGCCCGGTCGCGCCCCACACGTACGGCCTGCCGACCGCGCCGCGGGCGGCGGCCACCGCGGCGGCGACCCGCGAGGAGAGCGGTCCGGAGTCGGCGGCCGTCACCTCCGCGGCCTCCCCCGCGGTGCCGGCGGCGCCGGTGCGGGAGTCCTCGCGGCCGCCGGTGCGCGAGGCGCGGTCGAAGTCGGCGCGCTCCTCGGCGGTGAGGGAGGCGAGCAGCCGGCGGGCCTCGGCGAGCTTCCGTTCGACGGTGCGCTTGTGGCGGGCGACCTCGGTCCGGCTGCGCTCCAGTTCGGCCAGGGCCGAGCGGGCCTCGCTCCGCTTCTGGCCCAACCGGCGCTGTTCCCGCAGGAGTTCACCGAGCGCGGCGCTCTGGTGGGCGGTGAGCCGGTCGAGCGCGGAGGCGCGTTCGAGGTAGCTGTCGGGGTCGGAGGAGAGCAGCAGGGCGAGCGAGGGGTCGATGCCGCCGGAGCGGTACTGGGCCCCGGCGACCGAACCGAGGACGCCCCGCATGCGGTTGACGCGCTCCTGGCCGCGGGCCAGGCCGTCCCGGGCCCGGGCGACCGTGCGGCGCAGCGCGTCCGCCTTCTCGTCGGCCTCGTTGTAGCCCTCGGTGGCGCGCTCGGCCTCCTCGAAGAGGCGGTCGACCCTGGTCCGGGCGGCCTCGGCACCGGCTCCGGGGTCGGCGTTCGCGGGGAGGGCCCCGAGGGACGCCGCCGCGGTGGCCGCGGCGGCGGCGGTGAGGACGGTGACCCGGGCGGGTCGGCGGTGGGACGCCACGGATCGCGCTCCGTTCGGCTCGACGCAGACTGGCGCGGCAGACAGTAGCCGCTGATCACTCTCCGTCCAACGAAGGCGCCGGGCACGCAAAGTGACGCCCCGCCGGAGACCACAGGTCACCGGCGGGGCGTCGCGTCAGGGTGCGTCGCGGCGAACCACCCGTTCGGGCGGCATGCCGCGGCGGGTCGCGGGGGTCAGCCGCCGATGCGGACGCCGAACTGGAACGTGCCCATGTAGTCCATGGACTCGTAGCGGACGTTGGCGCCCGGCTTGGGGGCGTGCAGGATCGTGTTGTTGCCCGCGTAGAGGCCCACGTGCGACAGGCTGTTGAAGAAGACCAGGTCGCCCGGCCGGAGCTGGCTGCGGCCGATCTTCGTGCCGTCGTTCTGCTGGGTGTAGGTGACGCGGCTGAGCCTGGCGCCGGCCTTCCCGTAGGCCCACTGGGTCAGGCCGGAGCAGTCGTACGCGTTGGGGCCCTCGGCGCCGGAGTCGTACGGCTTGCCGATCTGGGTGGCGGCGGCGCTGAGCGCGGCGGCGCCGAGGCCGCTGGCGGGGACCTCGTTGCCCAGGTCGACCCGCTCGCCGGCGGCGCGGCTGGCGCGCTGCTCCTTCGCCCGCTCCTCCTGCTCGATCTTGGCCTTCTCGGCGGCCGTGAGGGTGTTGAGGAGCTTCTGGGCCTCGGCCAGCTTGCCCTGGTACTTCTGCTTCTTCTCGCCGAGGGACTTGCGGACGCCGTCGAGGTCGGCGAGCTTCGCGGTGGCCTCGGCGCGCTGCTGGGCGAGGGTGCGCTGCTTGGCCTGGATCTGCGTGAGGACGTCGGCCTGCTGGGCGCTCAGCTGGTCGATCGCGGACGCCTTGTCGAGGTAGGTGTCCGGGTCGCCGGAGAGGAAGAGCTGGAGCGCCGGGTCGATGCCGCCGGAGCGGTACTGGGCGCTGGCGACCGAACCGATCTGGTCGCGCAGGGTGTTGAGCTCCTGCTGACCGCGGGCCACCTTGTCCTGGAGCTCGCCGATCTCCTTCTGCAGCTTGCCCCGGCGCTCGTCGGCCTGGTTGTACTGCTCCGTGGCCTCCTCGGCCTCGTGGTGCAGTTCGTCGACCTTCGTCTTGACCTCGTCGATCTTGGGCTTGGCGGGGGCCGCCTGGGCGCCGGACTGGGCGGTGAGGGCGACGGCCGCGGCCGCGGTCACGGTGAGCACGGTCACACGGGCGCGGCTCGGCTGCTTGGGTCGACGGTGGGACGCCACGAAGGCGGTCTCCTTCTTCCTCGAGCCGCCCGGCCGGTCAGGGCAGGCGGTTCCTCCGCCGTCACCCCGGATGGGTGATCGACCGCGCGAAGGTTCGAGGCCTGACCCTAGTGACCGAGTTGTGATCATTCAAATCCCACCGGAGAAAATCTCGCTCACGCACCACATTATTTACATACATCGCACGGGCTGTGATGGGCACTTGACGGTCCGCCGTCCAGAATCCGGGCATAAGGCCCAGGAGTTACGAGTGGTTACGAGAGCCGCGAAAGCCGCTTCAGCAACAAGGCGGACGCGACCGGCCGCGCCCCCGCCTTCGCGACCCCGTCGGCCACCTCGCGGTCCGTGGAGACCACCACGACCGGCCGCCCCGGCGGCTCCGCCCGCACCAGCTGCCGGATCAACTCGTCGGCCGTGACGCCGGGCTTGGAGAACAGCACCCGCACCCCGCGCGGCGGCGCGAGCAGCACCGGGGCCGCCAGCTCCGCCCCGTCGAAGACGCAGGTGACCTCGGCGCCCGAGCGGGCCGCGAGGGCCGAGAGGCCGCCGAGCAGCCGCAGCCGCTGCTTCTCCAGGGGCATCGTCGGATAACCGGTCTTGGTGACGTTGTAGCCGTCGACGACCAGATGCGTCTGCGGCAGCGACAGGAGCTGGTCGAGCAGCGCCGGGTCGGTCTCGGAGAGCGCCCGCGCCGCGATGTCCTTCGGGGACATCCGCCCCGGCTCCACCGCGTCCACGGTGTCCGCCGGATGCGTCGAGACGGGCGGCAGCGCGAGCTCGCGGCGCAGCCCCTGGGCCGCGTCGAGGACCGTGTCGAGCAGCAGCCGCAGCCGCATGTCCTCCACCGAGCGCCCCTCGCGGGCGGTCCTGCGGCTGGCCTCCAGGGCCGCCTCGACCTCGCCGAGCCGGGCCTTGAGCCGCCGGCCCTCGCTCTCGGCGGCCGACACCTGGGCCGCCGCCTCCGCCCGCACGGCCTCGATCTCGCCCCGCGCCTTGCGCAGCGCGGCCTCGCCCCGCTTCACGTCGCTCTGCGCGCTGCGCAGCTTGCGGTGGAGCGACTCGGCCTCCTTGCGGGCCGCGTCGAGGTCGTGCCGCAACTGCTCGGTCTCGCCCCGGGAGCGGTCCCGGGCGGCGGCGAGCTCCTCGCGCAGCCGCTCCACCTCGCGCCGGCCGGCCTCGTCGGCCCGCTCGGCGTCGACCCGCAGGGCCTCCTCGCCCGCGGCGGCGACCAGCTTGACCCAGCCGGGCGGGCGCAGCACGTAGGCGGCCGCCGCCACGTCGACGGGATCGGCGGCCGCGGGCGGGGTGCCGCCCTCCACGGCTCCGGCCAGCTCGGGCTGGCCCTGCTTGAACCGCTCGCCGATCCGCTGCCGGAAGAGCGGATCGCCCTCCAGGGCGGCCGCCATCGCGTTGCCGGCGAACTTGGCCCGCCGGCTCGGGGTGAAACGGGCGTACTGCCGCAGGGGCGCGGGCAGCTCCGCGACGGTCAGCCCGCCGAAGGCGTCGGCGACCAGCGCGACGACCCGCCGCCGTACGCCTTCCGGCAGTGGGTGGTCGAGCGTCTCGGCAGCGTCACCTGCCGCGCCGGCCGGCTCTCCACCGTGCGCGGGCTGCTCCACGATCCGTCACCCCTATGTCGTCCGCGCCGTCCCTCAGGAGGCGGCGCCCGGCCTGTCCACCAGCTCGATCTGGTCCACCGCGTTGCACCAGCGGCAGCGGACCGACTCGATGGTCTCACTGACCACCTGCCGCTCCTCGACGGTCGGCTCTCCGGCGAGGTCCAGATGGACGTACTCGACGACCTTGGACGAGCGGGTCACGTCGAAGCGGGTGAGGTTGCCGCAGAGCGTGCAGCGCCAGCGGGTCTCGGCGGTCGGCAGGGGAACCGTCGTCATCGAGCCGTCCTTCTTCCTGTTGCGTGGTACTCAGGTGCGGGAGCCGCGGTGCGCCGTCGAACTGCGGTCGTACTGCCCGCAACCCTACGGCCTCACGGCCCGGCGGGGGCACGGCGAGGCACTCTGTCCAGTTCGCCGCCGGTACGCCATGATCTGTCCGTGATCGATTGGCGAAGCGCGGTGACCGGCGCCTGGCGGGGCGCCCGCGGCGGCCCCTCGGTGACGTACGGGCTCATCGCCGCCTGCTGCCTCCTCTTCCTCTTCGGCCCGGTCTCCGGGCTGAACCCGGTGTACGGCACGGGGGACGCGCTCCTGGCGGCCCAGGGCTCGCACTTCCGCCGCTGGGGGGTCGTCCCCGCCGAGCTGATGGGCGGTGAGCCGCGCGCCCTGCTCACCCCGTTCACCGCGCTCTTCGTCCACGGGAGCTGGCTCCACCTCCTGGGGAACATGCTCTTCCTGTACGTCTTCGGCGCGATGGCCGAGGAGCGCATGGGGCGGATCGGGTTCGCCCTCTTCTACCTGGGCACCGGCTACCTCGCCCTCGCCGGGTACGCGGCGGCGCACGCCCACAGCGAGCAGACCCTCGTCGGGGCGTCGGGGGCGATCTCCGGGGTGCTCGGGGCCTTCCTCTTCCTCTTCCCGCGCTCCCGGGTCACCAGCCTCTTCCCCTTCCTCTTCTTCCTGCCGCTGCGCTTCCCCGCCTGGATCGTGCTCGTCTTCTGGTTCACGCTCCAGTGGATGGCCGCGCGGGCGGCGGGCGCGGGGCCCGGCGTCGCCTATCTGGCCCACGTGGTGGGCTTCGCCCTCGGCTTCGTCTACGCCTGGGTGCGCTACCGGGGTGGGGATAGAGTGAAGGCCCCAGCCGCGGCGACCGAGGGAGAAAGCCAGCCGTGATCACCGCGATCGTGCTCATCAAGACCAGCGTGGACCGCATCCCCGAGATCGCCGAGTCGATCGCGGCGCTCGACAGCGTCAGCGAGGTCTTCTCGGTGACCGGCACGTACGACCTGATCGCCATGGTCCGGGTGCCGCGCCACGACGACCTCGCGGACGTGATCCCCGGCAGCATCAGCAAGATCCCGGGCGTCGAGGCCACGGACACGCACGTCGCGTTCCGCACGTACTCGCAGCACGACCTGGAGGCGGCCTTCGCCATCGGTCTGGAGTCCTGAGGCTCCGCGCGCACGGAAACGGTGAAGGGGCCTCCCGGTCGGGAGGCCCCTTCACCCGTACGAGTGAGTGATCAGCCGCGGTCGGGGACGCAGCGGCCGTCCTCGGTGCGGTACTTCCACTGGGCGCCGTCCCCGACGAGCTCCTTCACGGCGCCGACGAACCGCTCCACGTGCTCGTCGGGCGTGCCGGCGCCGAAGCTCACCCGGATGGCGTTGAGGGACCGCTCGCCGGGCGCGGCCTCGGGGGCGCCGCACTCGCCCGGGTCCTGCGGGTCGCTGCCGAGCAGGGTGCGGACCAGCGGGTGGGCGCAGAAGAGGCCGTCGCGGACGCCGATGCCGTACTCGGCGGAGAGCGCGGCGGCGAAGTGGGAGCTGTTCCAGCCCTCCACGACGAAGGAGATGACGCCGACGCGGGGGGAGTCGTCGCCGAAGAGCGAGAGCACCCGGACCTCGGGGACCTCGGCCAGGCCCGCGCGGACCGTGTCGATCAGGTGCTGCTCGCGGGCGACGAGGGCGTCGAAGCCGGCCTCGGTGAGGGCCTTGCAGGCGGAGGCGATCGAGTAGACCCCGATGACGTTCGGGGAACCGGCCTCGTGCCGGGCCGCGGTGGTGTGCCACTCCACGTCCACACCACCGTCGGCCCGACGCGCCACCTTGCGGGAGGCGCCGCCGCCCGCGAGGTAGGGCTGGGAATCCTGGAGCCAGTCGGCGCGGCCCGCGAGGACGCCGGAGCCGAAGGGCGCGTACAGCTTGTGCCCGGAGAAGGCGACCCAGTCCACGTCGAGTTCGGCCACGGAGACCGGGTGGTGGGGCGCGAGCTGGGCGGCGTCGAGCACGATCCGGGCGCCGTGGGCGTGCGCGGCGGCGGCCAGCTCCTTGACCGGCCACAGCTCGCCGGTGACGTTGGAGGCGCCGGTGACGCAGACCAGGGCGGGGCCGTACGGGTCGCGGTCGGCGAGGGCCCGCTCCAGGGTCTCGACGGCCTGGGCCGGGGTGCGGGGCGCGTTGAGGTAGGTGACCCGGGCGTCGCGCCACGGCAGCAGCGAGGCGTGGTGCTCGGTCTCGAAGACGAAAACCTCGCAGCCGGCCGGGACCGCGGCGGCGAGCAGGTTGAGCGAGTCGGTGGTGGAGCGGGTGAAGACGACCTGGTCGCCGGGGCGGCAGCCGAGGAACTCGGCGACGGTGGCGCGGCTGTTCTCGAAGAGGTCGGTGGAGAGCTGGGAGAGGTACCCGGCACCGCGGTGGACGCTGCCGTAGTACGGGGCGTACGCGGCGACGTCGTCCCACACCCGCTGGAGGGCCGGGGCGCTGGCCGCGTAGTCGAGCGCCGCGTAGGTCACCTCGCCGCCGGTGACGAGCGGGACGGTCACGTCCCGGCCGAGGACGGGCAGCGGGGCGGCGCAGCAGGGGTCGGCGGACTCGGTGGCGACGGTCTCGACGACGGTGACGGCGGTGGCGGTGGCGGCGGTGGCGACGGCGTCAGGGCGTGCGGACATGGCGGTATCTCCCGGCGGGCGGTGCGGAATGGCTTCGGTGAATCCCGTACGCGGCCGGACACGGCGGGGCACGGGTGAGGCCTCGGAAGACGTGGGGGTACGCGGAAGGGACCCTGATCCGAGGGTGAAGAAGGGGCGGACTCGCCCTATCGCATTCGCTTGCTCACGGAAAAAGCTCCTCGAGAGACCAGGACCCCTGGTGTTCGAGGGGTCCGCGCTTGCCGTAGACCTCGCTGCCTACGGCCTGGTCATCACCCGGGGCACCCCGCCACGGACGGAGGGTTGCCGGACAGCAAGCCGGGGCCAAAACGCTGTCACTCGTGACCTGAAGAGCATCCTGCCACATGATCGCGGATGCGCAAGACCCCGGTCCGCATGCTGGACCGGGGCCGTACGGCGAAAGGGCCGGGAACTACGCGTTGCTGACGGCGATCCAGCGCTCCAGGGCCCGGCGGGCGGCGCCGGAGTCGATCGCCTCGGCGGCCTTCGCGATGCCGGCGCGGATCTGCTCCACCAGGGTGCCGTCCCCCGGTTCGAGGGCCGTGAGCGCCGCCGCCGAGTTGAGCAGCACCGCGTCCCGCACCGGGCCGGTCTCCCCCGCGAGCAGCCGGCGGGCCACGTCGGCGTTGTACGAGGCGTCCGCGCCGCGCAGCGCCTCCACGGGCACCAGGTCGATGCCGACGTCCCGGGGGTCGAAGGCCTCCTCGCGCACCGAGCCGTCCCGGACCACCCAGACCCGCGAGGTGGCCGTGGTGGTCAGCTCGTCGAGCCCGTCGTCGCCGCGGAAGACCAGGGCGGAGGAGCCGCGCTCGGCGAGCACCCCGGCCATGATCGGAGCCATCCGGGCGTCGGCGACGCCGGTCGCCTGGGCCCGGACGCGGGCCGGGTTGGTGAGCGGACCGAGGAAGTTGAAGGTGGTCCGGATGCCCAGCTCCTTGCGGGCGGCGGCGACGTGCCGCAGCGCCGGGTGGAACTTCACCGCGAAGCAGAAGGTGATGCCCGCCTCCCCGGCGACCTCGGCGACCCGGCGCGGGGTCAGCTCCAGGTTGACGCCCAGCTTCTCCAGGACGTCGGAGGCGCCGGAGGCGGAGGAGGCCGCCCGGTTGCCGTGCTTGACGACCTTGGCGCCGGTGCCGGCGACCACGATCGCGGACATGGTGGAGATGTTGACGGTCTTGGCGCCGTCGCCGCCGGTGCCGACGATGTCGACGGAGGGGCCGGGGACCTCGATCGTGTTGGCGTGCTCGTACATCGTCCGGACGAGTCCGGAGATCTCCTCGACGGTCTCGCCCTTGGCGCGCAGGGCGACCGCGAAGCCGGCGATCTGCGCGTCGGTGGCCTCGCCGCGCAGGATGCGGTCCATCGCCCAGGCGGTGTCCTCGGCGCTCTGGTCGCGGCCGGTCAGCAGACCGTCCAGGACGACGGGCCAGGAGCGGCCCGCCGTGGTAGGTCCTCCAGCGGGGGTCGCGGCGCTCATGGCGGCTCCTGATCGTCATCGCGTACGGATACGGCCCCACCCTATCGACCCCCGGGGACGGCGAAGAGCCCCGTCCATCGAATGGACGGGGCTCTCGCCGTGGCGACTCTCAGGAAGTCAGGGGCTCAGGCGATCAGTGGTGGCCGTGGCCGCTCTGGATCTCCTTGTACTCCTCGACGGTGGGCTTGGCGATCTGGCTGTCCTCGCCGTAGTAGCCCTTGTTGAGCTTGACCCGCATCTTCTCCATGCGGCCGATCTTCCGCTCGACGCCGTTCTCGTCGACGGCCGGCGGCAGCTCGGCGGGCGCGTACTGCTCGTGCGCCGTGAGGCGGTGCAGCTCGCCCTGGCTGAGCGGCTCGTGGACCTCGACGAACTCACCGTGCGGCAGGCGCTTGATGATGCCCGACTCGCGGCCGTGCAGCACCTTCTCCTTGTCCCGGCGCTGGAGGCCGAGGCAGATCCGCTTGGTGACGATGAACGCGATGACCGGGCCGAGGAAGAAGAAGATCCGCACGAACCAGGTGATCGAGTTGATCGACAGGTGGAAGTGGGTCGCCCAGAGGTCGTTTCCACCACCCACGAGCATGACCATGTACGCGGTGATCCAGGCGACGCCGAAGGCGGTGCGCGTCGGAGCGTTGCGCGGGCGCTGCGCGATGTGGTGCTCGCGCTTGTCGCCGGTGATCCAGGACTCGATGAACGGGTAGACCGCGATCGCGGCGAGCACCGCCGGGAAGAGCACCAGCGGGATCATCACGCCCAGGACGAGCGTGTGGCCCCAGAGGTTGATCTCCCAGCCGGGCATGACGCGGATCAGACCCTCGGCGAAGCCCATGTACCAGTCGGGCTGGGCGCCGGTGGACACCTGGTCCGGGCGGTACGGGCCGAGCGCCCAGATCGGGTTGATCGAGGCGATCGCCGCGATGGCCGCGATGACGCCGAAGACCAGGAAGAAGAAGCCTCCCGCCTTCGCCATGTACACGGGGAGCAGCGGCATGCCGACGACGTTGTTGTTCGTACGGCCGGGGCCCTCGAAGTGCGTGTGCTTGTGGACGATCACCAGGATGAGGTGGGCGACCACCAGGCCCAGCATGATGCCGGGCAGCAGCAGCACGTGCGCCGAGTAGAACCGGGCGACGAAGTCGCCGCCGGGGAACTCCCCGCCGAACAGGAACATCGAGAGGTACGTGCCGACGATCGGCACGGACAGGATCGCGCCCTGCATGAAGCGGACACCGGTGCCGGAGAGCAGGTCGTCCGGGAGCGAGTAACCGGTGAAGCCGGTGAACATGCCCAGGAAGAACAGCAGGAAGCCGAACAGCCAGTTGATCTCACGCGGCTTGCGGAACGCGCCGGTGAAGAAGACGCGCATCATGTGCACGAACATGCCGGCGAGGAAGATCAGCGCCGCCCAGTGGTGGATCTGCCGGACGAGCAGACCGCCGCGCACCTCGAACGAGATGTGCATGGTCGAGTTGAACGCCTCGGACATCAGCTGTCCCTGGAGCGGGACGTACGGCCCCGCGTACTCCACCTCGTTCATCGACGGGTGGAAGAACAGCGTCAGGTAGACGCCCGTCAGGATGATGATGAGGAAGCTGTAGAGGCAGATCTCGCCCAGCATGAAGGACCAGTGGTCCGGGAAGATCTTCCGCATGTTGGCCTTGGCCAGCGTGTAGATCCCCAGGCGGCCGTCGGCCCAGTCGGCGACCCGCTCACCGGCGGGCGCCTTCTTGGTCGTATCCGTCACGGTGCTCATCCGCGCTCCCAGAAGGCAGGACCGACGGGCTCGTCGAAGTCGCCGAGCGCCTCCAGGAAGCCCTTGTCGTTCACGCCGATCCGCAGCTGCGGAAGGGCGTGACCGGCCGGGCCGAAGATGACGCGGGCGCCGTCGGAGAGGTCGAAGGTGGACTGGTGGCACGGGCAGAGGACGTGGTGCGTCTGCTGCTCGTACAGGGAGATCGGGCAGCCCACGTGGGTGCAGATCTTCGAGAACGCGACGATGCCCTCGTGCGACCACTCGAGCTCGCGCTTGTCCTTGATGTCGTCCGGCTGGATCCGGACGATCATCAGGGCGGCCTTGGCGATCTCGGTCTGGAAGTGGTGGTCGTGCTCCGAGAGGCCCTCGGGCATCGCGAAGGTCAGCGAACCGACCGCGACGTCCTCGGGACGCAGCGGCTCGTGGGTGTTCATGTTGATGAGCTGCTTGCCCTTGGCCCACAGGGTGGTCCGGAGCTTCTTCTCGGGCAGCGGGCCCATGTCGCGCAGCAGGACGATGCCGGAGAGCGGTACGAGCGACAGCGCGCCGAACATCGTGTTGCGGATGAGCTTGCGGCGGCCCATGCCGGACTCGGCGGCACCGGCCGCGAAGTCCGCCATGACCTGCGCCTTGACCTCGGGCGACGCCGCGATCGGGTGACGCTCGTCGGCGACCTCGACGTCGGACATCAGGGTGCGGGCCCAGTGGACCGCGCCCGCGCCGATGAAGAAGAGGGCCGCGCCGAGGGTCAGGCCCAGGGCGAAGTTGAGCGCGGACACCCGGCCGAAGGGCCAGATGTACACGATCTTGTCGACCGGGAAGATCACGTACGAGGCGATGAAGCCGACGGTGGCCAGCATCGACAGCGTGAACATGAAGGCGACCGCGCGCTCGGACCGGCGGGCGGCCCGCTCGTCGATGTCCTGGATGCGGGGCTTGTGGGGCGGGAGGCCCGGGTCGGCGAACGGGTCGTCGGCGACCTTCACCGCGCCGTGCGCGGTGTCCTGCCCTGCCGGCAGGTTCTCTTCTGAAATCTCTTGGCTACTCATGACTTCTTGGCCTTAGCGGTGTGGGCCGCGACCCAGACGGCAACTGCGATCAACGTACCCAGGCCGAAGATCCAGCCGAACAGACCTTCCGAGACGGGGCCGAGGCCACCGAGCGAGAGACCGCCCGGGCTGTCGGCCTTCTCGCCGTTGACGGCCTGGACGTACGCGATGATGTCCTTCTTCTGCTGCTCCGGCATGGTCGTGTCCGGGAAGGAGGGCATGTTCTGCGGGCCGGTCTGCATGGCCTCGTAGAGGTGCTTCGGGCTCACGCCTTCGAGGCTCGGGGCGTACTTGCCGTGCGTCAGCGCGCCGCCCTCACCGGTGAAGTTGTGGCACTGGGCACAGTTGGTGCGGAACAGCTCGCCGCCCTTGGCGGCGTCGGCGCCCGCGGGGTCGTACTGCTTCTCGGTCGGCGTGATCGGACCGGCGCCGAGAGAGGCGATGTACGCCGCGAGCTGGTCGATCTCGGCCTGCGAGTAGATGTTCTTCTTCTTCGGGACCTGGGCGCCCGGCTGCTGGGCCGGCATGCGGCCCGTGCCGACCTGGAAGTCCACGGAGGCCGAACCGACGCCTACGAGGGAGGGGCCGTCAGTGGTGCCCTGACCGCCGGTTCCGTGGCAGCTGGCGCAGCCGACGGAGTAGAGCTTCTTGCCCTCCTCGATGGCGAGGGACTGGGCGGTTTCATCGGCCTTCGCCGTGCCCGCGGGCGCGAACGCGGCGTACAGCCCCCCCGTGGCCGCCAGCGCGAGAAGTAGGACGACGACCGCCGCCAGCGGATGGCGTCGTCGTGCGGAGAGCTTTTTCACGGATTACCCCGGTGTCAGGATCTTCTGCGTCGATGCTTGCTGGATGTCTCGGTCCGCCGTGTCGGCGGGACCGATTACTTGATCATGTAGATCGTGGCGAAGAGGCCGATCCAGACGACATCGACGAAGTGCCAGTAGTAGGACACGACGATGGCGGCGGTTGCCTGCTCGTGAGTGAACCTCTTGGCGGCGTACGTCCGGCCCAGGACCAGCAGGAAGGCGATGAGTCCGCCCGTCACGTGCAGGCCGTGGAAGCCGGTGGTCAGGTAGAACACGGAGCCGTACGGGTCCGACGAGAGGGAGAGCCCCTCGTGCTTCACCAGCTCGGTGTACTCGAAGACCTGGCCGCCGATGAAGATCGCACCCATCACGAACGTGATGATGAACCACGTCCTGAGCTTCTTCACGTCGCCCCGCTCCGCGGCGAAGACGCCGAGCTGGCAGGTGAGGGAGGAGAGCACCAGGATCGTGGTGTTGGTGGCCGAGAACGGGAAGTTCAGGGCCGAGGCCTTTTCCGCCCAGAAGTCGGCACCCGTCACCGATCGCAGGGTGAAGTACATCGCGAAGAGGGCCGCGAAGAACATCAGCTCGGAGCTCAACCAGATGATGGTTCCGACGCTGGTGAGGTTCGGTCGATTGACCGACGGGTGTGCGTGCCCTGTTTCTACTGTCGTTACTGTCGCCACGACCGACATTATGTCGGTCGCTTATCCCGCCCTCACTCCGGGGGGTGCCGTTCGGAGTGTCAGGGGGGTGTGTCCAGCCCGAACGGCCCAGTGCGGGGCCTCCGGGGCGCCCTTCGAACAGGTGTTGAACGGGTGTTGACGGGCAGTGGACCGGAGTAGCATCCGCCGCATCGGTCGACGACCTTCCCACGGACTTCCCCACGGAGGAACGATGCAGTCGAGTGCCACGGTCCTGGTCTACAGCGACGACGCGAACACGCGCGCGCAGGTGCGGCTCGCGGCCGGGCGCAGGCCCGCGGCCGACGTTCCCCCGGTCGAGTTCGTGGAGTGCGCCACACTGCCGGCGGTCCTGAAGCGGCTGGACGAGGGC
Organism: Streptomyces sp. NPDC055632; assembly: GCF_053618675.1. Lineage (NCBI taxonomy): Bacteria > Bacillati > Actinomycetota > Actinomycetes > Kitasatosporales > Streptomycetaceae > Streptomyces > Streptomyces sp. NPDC055632. The sequence continues at coordinate 43,219 of NZ_JBSHHY010000014.1, forward strand.
GGGATCGACGTCTGCGTCCTGGACGGCGAGGCCGTGCCGGCGGGCGGCATGGGGGTCTGCCGGCAGATCAAGGACGAGGTCTTCCGCTGCCCGCCGGTGCTGCTGCTCATCGGGCGCCCGCAGGACGCCTGGCTGGCCACCTGGAGCCGGGCGGACGCCGCGGTCACCCTCCCGGTGGAACCGGTCGAGTTCGCGGCGTCCCTGGCGTCCCTGCTGCGCTCCCGCCTCTCGCTCGACGCGTGAGCTGATCAGAGGGAGGGCCGCAGGCGGGCCTGCTCGGTGGAGACCACCGGCTCGCCGGCGGTCTCCACCAGGGCGCTGCCCTCGCGCCACTTCTCCCAGGACAGGTTCCAGTCGCCGAAGCCGTTGCCGAACCCCTCCATCGTGTCCCCGGAGCTGTTGACGGTCTTCACGATGTCGCCGGGGCGCACGGTCTCGAAGAACCAGGCCGCGTTCCCGGTCGACATGCCCACGCAGCCGTGGCTGACGTTCGCCACGCCCTGCGAGCCGACCGACCAGGGCGCGGCGTGCACGTACTCGCCGCTCCAGGTCACCCGGGTGGCGTAGTACACCGGCAGGTCGTACGACTCGGAGCTGCCCTCCGCGATGCCGACGGTGGTGCCCCGCATCCGGACGTAGTACTCCTTGCCGAGCACCACCTTGACGCCGTTGCGGGTGTCGAAGCCGGGCTTGCCGGTGGTCACCGGAATGGTGTTGATCACTTCTCCGTTGCGCTTCACCGTCATGTGGTGGGTCCCGGCGTCCGCGATGGCCTCGAGCCGGTCGCCGATGGTGAGCTTCAGCGGCTTGGACTCGCCGCCGTAGAGCTTGTCGCCGACCTTGAGGCCGTCCAGGTTGCCGCTGACCGTGACGGTCGCGCCGGCGGGCCAGTACTCCTTCGGGCGGAAGTGCAGCTTCTTGTCGTCCACCCAGTACCAGGAGCCCTCGACGGAGGGGGTGGAGCGGACCTTGAGGGCGCGTTCGACGACCGCGCGGGAGGCCCGGTCCTTGACGGGGAGGCTGAGCTCGGCGGTGATCGGCTGTCCGACGCCGTACGTGCCCGCCTCCGGCCCGAAGGTCGCGGTCAGGGCCCGCTTCGCCGGGGACGTCTCGAACGTGAACGTACGGGCGCCGGGGGCGCCGCCCTCGTCCTCCGTGGCCACCCGGACCGTGTAGCGGGCACCGGCCGCCAGGGTGGCCGTGGAGCGCCAGCGCCGTCCGTCCGCCGTGAGCTCGCCCGCCAGGTGGCGCCCCGAGGCGTCGACGGCGGTGACGTCGGTGATCCGGCCCTCGTCGCCCTTGGCGGTGATCTCCAGGGGCTTCTCGGGGTCCGCCTTGGCTCCGTCGGCGGGGGCGCTGACGGCGAGCTGGTCCGCCGCGTCGTACGCCTTCACCGTCAGCGGGTGGTCGTCCGATCCGGAGCACGCGGTGGTGCCCGCCGTGACGGTCACGGCCAACAGGGTGCAGCTCAGAACAGTCCGAATGCGCGGCGTGTCGTTCATGACCTCACCGTAAGAACAACACTCGGAGGGGGCGCGCCGAGTGCGGCAAAAGAGGGGCCCGGACACTTCGGTGACGAAGCGTCCGGGCCCCTCGGTGTGCTCCGGTGCGGAGCGGGGTACATCTACTGGTTCTGGTTCTCGCCGCGGTAGAACTCGAAGACCCAGCCGAACAGGCCGACGAGGATCAGCGGGGCGGAGAAGTACAGGATCCACCAGCCCATCGCGACGGCGAGGAAGGCGAGCGCGCCGCCGATGGCGAGCGAGAGCGGCTGCCAGCTGTGCGGGGCGAAGAAGCCCAGCTCACCGGCCTCGTCCGCGACGTCGGCCTCCTTGTCGTCCTGCGCCATCGCGTCGACACGCTTGGCCGTGAAGGCCAGGTAGTAGCCGATCATGATGGCCAGGCCGAAGGCCAGGAAGAGCGCCGTCGTGCCGACCGGCTCCTTGGACCAGACGCCGTACAGGATCGCCATGGCAAGGATGAAGACGCTCAGCCAGATGAACATCTTGCCCTGGATCTTCACTTGCCGGCCTCCTTGCTGCCCGTGAGGGCCTCGGCCTCGTGCGGCTTGTTCTCGAGCTGGTCGAGGGCGGCGATCTCAGGGTGGTGCAGGTCGAACGCCGGGGATTCCGAGCGGATGCGCGGCAGCGTGAGGAAGTTGTGCCGCGGCGGCGGGCAGGACGTCGCCCATTCGAGCGAACGGCCGTAGCCCCACGGGTCGTCGACCTCGATCTTCTTGCCGTACTTGGCGGTCTTCCAGACGTTGTAGAGGAACGGCAGGATCGACAGGCCCAGCAGGAAGGAGGAGATCGTCGAGATCGTGTTCAGGGCGGTGAAGCCGTCGGCGTTCAGGTAGTCCGCGTAACGGCGCGGCATGCCCTCGGCACCGAGCCAGTGCTGCACCAGGAAGGTGCCGTGGAAGCCGATGAACAGCGTCCAGAACGTCATCTTGCCGAGGCGCTCGTCCAGCATCTTGCCGGTGAACTTCGGCCACCAGAAGTGGAAGCCGGCGAACATCGCGAAGACGACGGTGCCGAAGACGACGTAGTGGAAGTGCGCCACGACGAAGTACGAGTCGGAGACGTGGAAGTCCATCGGGGGCGAGGCCAGGATGACACCGGTCAGACCACCGAAGGTGAAGGTGATCAGGAAGCCGATCGTCCACAGCATCGGTGTCTCGAAGGACAACGAGCCCTTCCACATCGTTCCGATCCAGTTGAAGAACTTCACGCCGGTCGGTACGGCGATGAGGAACGTCATGAAGGAGAAGAACGGGAGGAGCACGCCGCCGGTGACGTACATGTGGTGGGCCCACACGGTCACGGACAGACCGGCGATCGCGATCGTCGCGGCCACCAGGCCGATGTAGCCGAACATCGGCTTGCGGCTGAAGACCGGGATGATCTCGGAGACGATGCCGAAGAACGGCAGGGCGATGATGTACACCTCTGGGTGTCCGAAGAACCAGAAGAGGTGTTGCCAGAGCAGGGCACCGCCGTTGGCCGCGTCGAAGACGTGGGCACCGAACTTGCGGTCCGCCTCCAGGGCGAACAGCGCGGCCGCCAGGACCGGGAAGGCGAGCAGGACCAGGACACCGGTCAGCAGCACGTTCCAGGTGAAGATCGGCATGCGGAACATCGTCATGCCCGGAGCGCGCATGCAGATGATCGTGGTGATGAAGTTGACCGAACCGAGGATCGTGCCGAAGCCGGAGAAGGCCAGACCCATGATCCACATGTCGGCGCCGACGCCCGGCGAGCGGACGGCGTCCGACAGCGGGGAGTAGGCGAACCAGCCGAAGTCGGCCGCACCCTGCGGGGTGAGGAAGCCGGCCACCGCGATGATCGAGCCGAAGAGGTAGAGCCAGTAGGCGAACATGTTCAGCCGCGGGAACGCCACGTCGGGCGCGCCGATCTGCAGCGGCATGATCCAGTTCGCGAATCCGGCGAACAGCGGCGTCGCGAACATCAGCAGCATGATCGTGCCGTGCATCGTGAACGCCTGGTTGAACTGCTCGTTCGACATGATCTGCGTACCCGGACGGGCCAGCTCGGCGCGCATGAAGAGCGCCATGAGTCCGCCGATGCAGAAGAAGACGAACGACGTGACCAGGTACATCGTCCCGATCGTCTTGTGGTCGGTGGTGGTCAGCCACTTCACCACGACATTGCCGGGCTGCTTGCGCCGTACGGGCAGCTCGTTCTCGTACGAGCCCTCAGCTGCTGCGGCGGCACCCTGGGTTTCGTTGTGGATGCTCACAGTTGGTTCTTCTCCGCATTCCTGGCCGGGTCCGTCTGCTCGATGCCGGACGGGATGTAGCCGGTCTGCCCCTTCTCGGCCAGCTCCTTCAGGTGCTGCTGGTAGCGCTCCGGGGAGACCACCTTGACGTTGAAGAGCATCCGGGAGTGGTCGACACCGCACAGCTCGGCGCACTTGCCGAGGAAGGTGCCCTCACGCGTCGGGGTGACCTCGAAGGAGTTGGTGTGACCCGGGATGACGTCCTGCTTCATGAGGAAGGGGACCACCCAGAAGGAGTGGATGACGTCACGCGAGGTCAGGACGAACCGGACCTTCTCGCCCAGGGGCAGCCACAGGGTCGGGCCCGGGTTGCCGGTCTGCGGGTTCCGGTCGCCGGGGATGCCGGCGTCGTAGACTCCGCCGGCATTCGCCGGGAAGTCGTCGATGAACTTGTCCGGAATCGAGGCGAGGTTCTTGTCCGTCTTGGCGTCGCCCTTCACACCGGGCACGTCCTCGACGTAGTTGAAGCCCCAGCTCCACTGGTAGCCGACCACGTTGACGGTGTGGGCGGGCTTGTCGGAGAGCTCGAGGAGCTTCGACTCGTCGCGCGCGGTGAAGTAGAAGAGCACCGAGACGATGATGAGGGGCGTGACCGTGTACAGCGCCTCGATGGGCATGTTGTAACGGGTCTGCGGAGGTACCTCGACCTTGGAGCGGGTGCGCCGGTGGAAGACGACGGACCACAGGATCAGGCCCCACACCAGCACACCGGTGACGAGGGCGGCCGCCCACGAGCCCTGCCACAGGGAGAGGATCCGGGGAGCCTCCTCCGTGACGGGGGTGGGCATACCGAGGCGGGGGAAGTCTTCCCAGTTGTACGAGCAGCCGGTGGCTGTCGCCAGGATCAGGCCCGCAGTCAGCACCTGCGGCAGCTTCCGCCGCATCGGGCGCCGAGACGTGGGGGTACCGCCCGCGCCTTGGCTGCGGGGGAGGTCGGAGCCGTTGGGACTCACGTAGCGCCTTCCCGAGAGTCTCGGCCCGCGTTGGTCGGCCACGGCCGTCCGTCTCGCTGGTCGGTCGCCGCCCCGGCCGCGGGCAGGGGTTTGGATGTTTATGCGGACCAAACCCTACTGGACGCTATTTGGGGTCGCGCGGGGAGGGTGCCCAACGCGCCGTCCGACTCCCCGAAGGGGTGGAGCCGGGGGTTCCGGAGGGGGGTCCGGCGCACCCGTCCGGGGGTTCGGAGACGGGCCGGGCGGCTGTTCTGACGAGGGCTCATCGGGCGGGGCCGGGCGACAAGCCGGGGCGGAGGCGGTGCGCCGGGGGCGGGGGGAGGAACCCGCGGAGGGGTGCGCCCGGGGCCGGGGCGGCGGGCCTGCGGAGGGGTGCGCCGGGGCCGGGCCCGCGCACGTTCTACCGTGGGCGGATGCCGTACTTCGACGCCGCGTCCGCCGCCCCGCTGCACCCCGTCGCCCGCCAGGCGCTACTCGCCTCCCTCGACGAGGGCTGGGCCGATCCGGCCCGGCTGTACCGGGAGGGGCGGCGGGCCCGGCTGCTGCTCGACGCGGCGCGGGAGGCCGCGGCGGAGGCGGTGGGCTGCCGCGCCGACGAGCTCGTGTTCACTCCTTCGGGTACGCGCGCGGTTCACGCGGGGGTCTCCGGCGCGCTCGCGGGGCGCCGCCGCGCCGGGAACCGGCTCGTGGTGTCGGCGGTCGAGCACTCCTCCGTCCTGCACGCGGCCGAGGTCCACGCGGCGGCGGGCGGGACGGTGGCCGAGGTGCCGGTGGACCGGTCGGGGGCGGTGGACGCCGGGACCTTCGCGGCGGCCCTCGGGGAGGGGACGGCCCTGGCCTGCCTCCAGTCGGCCAACCACGAGGTGGGGACCGCGCAGCCGGTGGCCGAGGTGGCCGAGGCCTGCCGGGGGGTGGGCGTGCCGCTGCTGGTGGACGCGGCCCAGTCGCTCGGCTGGGGCCCGGTGGAGGGGGGCTGGTCGCTGCTCGCGGCCAGCGCGCACAAGTGGGGCGGTCCGGCGGGGGTGGGACTGCTCGCCGTGCGGAAGGGAGTGCGGTTCGCCCCGCAAGGGCCTTCGGACGAGCGGGAGTCGGGCCGGGCGCCGGGCTTCGAGAACCTGCCGGCGATCGTGGCGGCGGCGGCCTCGCTGCGGGCGGTCCGGGCGGAGGCGGAGGCAGAGGGGGCGCGGCTCCGGGAGCTGGTGGACCGGATCCGGGCGCGGGTGCCGGAGCTGGTGCCGGACGTGGAGGTGGTGGGCGACCCGGTGCGCCGGCTCCCCCATCTCGTCACCTTCTCCTGTCTCTACGTCGACGGGGAGACGCTGCTGCACGAGCTGGACCGGGAGGGTTTCTCCGTTTCGTCCGGTTCGTCGTGCACGAGTTCGACGCTGACGCCCAGCCATGTGCTGCGCGCGATGGGGGTGCTGAGCGAGGGGAACGTCCGGGTCTCCCTGCCGGCCGGTACGCCGGCGGAGGACGTGGACCGCTTCCTCGACGTGCTGCCGGGGGTGGTGGCGGGGGTGCGGGAGCGGCTCGGCGTCCCGGGCGCGGCGGCCTCGGTGGCCGGTTCCGGCGCGGTGGCCGGGGACGTACCGGCTGCGGACGCGCAAGTCGCGGACGCGCAGGTCGCGGACGTGCTGGTCGTGGACGCGCTGGGGCGGCGCTGTCCGATCCCGGTGATCGAGCTGGCCAAGGTGATCGGCGACGTCCCGGTGGGCGGCACGGTGCGGGTCCTCGCGGACGACGAGGCGGCGCGCCTGGACATCCCGGCGTGGTGCGAGATGCGGGGCCAGGAGTACCTGGGCGAGGAGCCGTCCGCGCGGGGCGGCGTCGCGTACCTGGTGCGGCGGGCGGCCTGACCGCGCGGGCCCGGACGCGTCCGGCGCGACGGGCGCACCGGCCCGCGCGGGCCCGGGAGGTCCCGGGCCCGGCGGGGGCGGGCGTCAGACGAGGTGCGCGTGGACCTCGGCGGCGGCCTCGTCGCCGTACGCCTTGGTGAAGCGCTCCATGAAGTTGGCGCGGCCCAGGGTGTACTCCTGGGTGCCCAGGGTCTCGATGACGAGGGTGGCCAGCATGCAGCCGATCTGGGCGGCGCGCTCGTGGCCGACGCCCCAGATGAGACCGGTGAGGAAGCCGGCCCGGAAGGCGTCGCCGACGCCGGTGGGGTCGACCTTGGCCGTCTCCTCGGGGCAGCCGACCTCGATCGGGTCCTCGCCGACCCGCTCGATGCGCACGCCGCGCGAGCCGAGCGTGGTGACGCGGTGGCCGACGCGGGAGAGGATCTCCGCCTCGGTCCAGCCCGTCTTCGACTCGATGAGGCCCTTCTCGTACTCGTTGGAGAAGAGGTAGGTGGCGCCGTCGAGGAGGGTGCGGATCTCCTCGCCGTCCATGCGCGCGATCTGCTGCGAGAAGTCCGCGGCGAAGGGGAGGGAGCGGGTGCGGCACTCCTCGGTGTGGCGGAGCATCGCCTCGGGGTCGTCGGCGCCGATCAGGACCAGGTCGAGGCCGCCCACGCGGTCGGCGACGGCCTTGAGCTCGATCAGCCGGGCCTCGCTCATCGCGCCCGTGTAGAAGGAGCCGATCTGGTTGTGGTCCCGGTCGGTGGTGCAGACGAAGCGGGCGGTGTGCAGGACCTCGGAGATGCGGACCGAGCCGGTGTCGACGCCGTGCCGGTCGAGCCAGGCCCGGTACTCGTCGAAGTCGAAGCCGGCGGCGCCCACCAGGACGGGGCTGCTGCCGAGCTGCCCCATGCCGAAGCAGATGTTGGCGGCGACGCCGCCCCGGCGCACGTCCAGGTTGTCCACGAGGAAGGAGAGGGACACCGTGTGGAGCTGGTCGGCCACGAGCTGGTCGGCGAACCTTCCGGGGAAGGTCATGAGGTGGTCGGTGGCGATGGAGCCGGTGACTGCGATACGCACGGCGGGCGCTCCTGCGGGAAGGCGGTAATGACAGTTCACGCTACCCGCTGGGGCCCGCCCTGCCGAACAGTGGAAACTACCCCAGAGTAGGCCTTTTCTCCGCGGGCCGGCGGTGCGTACGGTGCGCCCATGAGTCTCTACCCCGCTCCTCGAGAGCGACACGAGTCCGAGTTGAGCCTGGCGCAGCTGCGCGGCGACGGCGCCCGCATGGCCCCGCACTGGGTGGCACCGGTGGAGCCGGAGTCCGCCCCGGTCTCTCCCGCCCTGATCAACGGGGTCGTCGTGCCGGCCGCCTCGGCCCGGATGATCGACGCCACCGCCGAGTACGGCGGCTGACGGAACCGTCCGGGCTCCCGCTCCGTCCCACCGGTGTCTTCCACGGAGATGACCGAGGGACGAAGGAGCTGAGCCGTGAGCGGTACGGAGAACGGTCGGAGGCGGCGGACGCTGCTCACCGCCTCGGTGGCGGCGGGCGTGCTGCTCGCCGGGGGCGGCGGGGTCTACCTCGCCACCGCGGCGTCCGGCGACGGCGGCGCGGACGGCGCGAGCCGGTCCGCCGACGCGGCCGGGCCCCCGCCGCCGCTGCGCCTGGGGGCCGGCGACGGCGGTGCGGACGGGGGTCCCGGGATCGCGCCCGGCGAGCCCGACCCCGGCGGCGGTCCGCGCGGGACCGTCTACAAAGCCAAGGGCCCACTCCCCCAAGGGCCCTCCTCGGCCGCGGTCCACCGGCCCGAGGGCCTGGTCACCTCGGCGGAGGTGACCAGGCTGGCCGACGCGCTCGGGGTCTCCGGGCGCCCCGTCCTGGCGGGCGACGTCTGGTCGATCGCGCCGGAGAAGGACGGCTCGGGACCGCGGCTCGACGTGGCGCGGAAGGCGCCGGGGAACTGGACTTACTCCTGGTACGACGGCGGTCCGGCCGGCGACACCTGCCTCAAGGGCAAGGCGTGCCCGCCGCCGGGGGAGACGAAGCCCTCGCGCGGCGGCTCGCCGGTGAGCGAGGCGGCGGCGAAGGCCGTGGCGGCCCCGGTCCTGAAGGCGATCGGCCAGGACGGCGCGAAGGTGACCGCCGGACAGGTGATGAACGGGTCCGTACGGGTGGTCAACGCCGAGCCGGTGGTGGGCGGCCTCCCGACCTACGGCTGGTCGACGGGGCTGCACGTCGAGCCGGACGGCCGGGTGTCCGGCGGGAGCGGGATGCTCGAGCTGCCGGCCGAGGGCGCCGCGTACCCCGTGGTGGGGGCGGCGAAGGCCCTCCAGGAGCTGAACGAGGACTCGAAGGGCACGGGCCCGATCGGCATCGGCGGCTGCGCCACGCCCGTCCCGAACGGGGAGGAGCCGGGCGCCGGGGTGCCGGAGGGCCCGGGGGCCGGGAAGCCGGGGACGGACGAGGTGCCGGGCGCCGGGAAGCCGGGGGCGGACGAGGTGCCGGGCGCCGGGAAGCCGGGGACGGCCGAGATCCCGAGCGCCGGGAGGCCCGGGACGGCCGAGGAGGTCCCGAGCGCCGGGAAGCCCACGGGTGGGCCCGTTCCGCCCTGTCAGTCGCCCGCCGACCAGGGCCCGCCGGTCGAGGTGCCGGTGACGGGCGCGGTCTTCGGGCTCGCCGCGCAGGACGTGGACGGCGAGCGGCTGCTCGTACCGGCGTGGCTGTTCACGGCGGACCCGGCCGACGCGGCGCCGTACACGGTGGTGCGCACGGCGGTCGAGGACCGCTACCTGGCGCCGCCGGTGAAGACCCCGCCGGCGCCCGACGAGGGCACGGCGCCGGCCCGGCAGGTCCAGTCGTACAAGGCAGGGGACGACGGCCGGAAGCTGACGGTCGCCTTCTGGGGCGGGGTGTGCAGCACGTACGGGGTGACGGCCGAGCAGACCCCGGAGCGGGTCGCCCTCCGGATCGAGGAGACCCCGGCCGAGCCGGGCCGGATGTGCGTCGCCATGGCGGTGGAGATCGTGAAGACGGTGACCCTGGACGCCCCGCTCGGCTCGCGGCCGGTGGTGGACGCGGCGAGCGGCGAGACGGTGCCGCGCCGCTGACGTCCCCCGCGCACGCGTGAGGGCGGGCCCCGGAATTCCTTCCGGGGCCCGCCCTCACTCACGCGTACGACTCAGCTGAACGAGTCACCGCAGGCGCAGGAGCCCGTGGCGTTCGGGTTGTCGATGGTGAAGCCCTGCTTCTCGATGGTGTCGACGAAGTCGATCGAGGCACCGCCGAGGTACGGAGCGCTCATGCGGTCGGTGACGACCTTGACGCCGTCGAAGTCCTTCACGACGTCGCCGTCGAGCGAGCGCTCGTCGAAGAAGAGCTGGTAACGCAGGCCGGAGCAGCCGCCGGGCTGAACGGCGACGCGCAGGGCCAGGTCCTCGCGGCCTTCCTGGTCGAGGAGGGCCTTGACCTTGGCCGCGGCGGCGTCGGACAGGAGGATGCCGTCGCTGACAGTGGTCTTCTCGTCCGATACGGACATCTGCTTCTCTCCCGGTGTGTACGGAGACTGCTTACCGACGGTGGAAACCGACGGTGCCCCGGATTCATTCCGGGCCGAGTGGGTTTTTCCTCCTTTCATGCTCGCACACCCTGTCCAGATGCGTGGAAGGCGAATTCGTCACATCGACACTATGGACATCGTCAACGTGACGTGAAGGGGTTATGATAGATAGCGTCATTTAGACGAAAAGGTTCCCCGAAGAAAGGGTGCGTGACGTGACCACGGCCCAAACCCGTCATGAGCTCGACGTCCAGCCGACGCCGCTCGCCCTCCTCCTGCTCGGCCGCGAGGCGGACCCGAAGAGCGAGCGCGGCGTGGAGTGCCCCGGCGACCTGCCGTCGCCCTCCGACCCCGACCTCGTGGAACGCGCCCGCGCGGCCAAGGAGAAGCTCGGGGACAAGGTCTTCGTGCTCGGCCACCACTACCAGCGCGACGAGGTCATCCAGTTCGCCGACGTCACCGGCGACTCCTTCAAGCTCGCGCGCGACGCGGCCGCCAAGCCGGAGGCGGAGTACATCGTCTTCTGCGGCGTGCACTTCATGGCGGAGTCGGCCGACATCCTCACCGGCGACGACCAGAAGGTCGTCCTGCCCGACCTCGCGGCCGGCTGTTCGATGGCCGACATGGCCACCGCCGAGCAGGTCGCCGAGTGCTGGGACGTGCTGACCGAGGCCGGGATCGCCGAGCAGGTCGTGCCCGTCTCGTACATGAACTCCTCGGCCGACATCAAGGCCTTCACCGGCAAGCACGGGGGCACCATCTGCACCTCGTCCAACGCCGAGCGGGCCTTGGACTGGGCGTTCGAGCAGGGCGAGAAGGTGCTGTTCCTGCCGGACCAGCACCTGGGCCGCAACACCGCCGTCCGCGACATGGGCATGTCCCTGGACGACTGCGTCCTGTACAACCCGCACAAGCCGAACGGCGGGCTGACCGTCGAGCAGCTGCGCGCCGCCAAGATGATCCTGTGGCGGGGCCACTGCTCGGTGCACGGCCGGTTCTCGCTGGAGTCGGTCGAGGACGTGCGGGCCCGCATCCCCGGCGTGAACGTGCTCGTCCACCCCGAGTGCCGGCACGAGGTCGTCGCCGCCGCCGACTACGTGGGCTCGACCGAGTACATCATCAACACCCTGGAGGCGGCCCCGGCCGGTTCGAAGTGGGCGATCGGGACGGAGCTGAACCTCGTCCGGCGCCTGGCGAACCGGTACGCCGACCAGGGCAAGGAGATCGTCTTCCTCGACAAGACGGTCTGCTTCTGCTCGACCATGAACCGCATCGACCTGCCGCACCTGGTGTGGGCCCTGGAGTCCCTGGCCGAGGGCAAGCTGATCAACCGGATCGAGGTCGACAAGGAGACGGAGAGCTTCGCGAAGCTGGCGCTCGAGCGGATGCTGGCGCTGCCGTAACGATTCACCTCCCCGTACTCCCGTACGTACGCCGAAGGGCGCCCCGCGCGTGTCGCGGGGCGCCCTTCGCACATGCCGGACTCAGTCCAGGAGGTTCAGCAGGGTCGCGTCCAGCGGCGAGACGTCCGGCTGCTCCGCGTTGTGCGTCGTGTCGCCGTCCTTCTCCTTCGCGGCCCTCTTCTCCGCCTTCCGCTTCGCACGGCGCTCCTTGCGGAGCTCCACCATCGCGTAGAGGGTCGGGACGAGGAGCAGGGTCAGCAGCGTCGAGGTGATCAGCCCGCCGATCACCACCACGGCCAGCGGCTGGGCGATGAAACCGCCCTCGCCGGTGATGCCGAGGGCCATCGGCAGCAAGGCGAAGATCGTCGCCAGGGCGGTCATCAGGATCGGGCGGAGCCGGTGCCGGCCGCCCTCGACCACCGCTTCGACGACGCCGAGGCCCCGCTCCCGGTACTGGTTGATCAGATCGATCAGGACGATCGCGTTGGTGACGACGATGCCGATGAGCATCAGCATGCCGATCATCGCCGGGACGCCCATCGCGGTGTCGGTGACCACGAGCAGACCGATCGCGCCGGTCGCCGCGAACGGGATCGAGACCAGCAGGATCAGCGGCTGGACCAGCGACCGGAAGGTCGCGACGAGCAGCATGAAGACGATCGCGACGGCCGCGAGCATCGCGAGGAACAGATTGAGGAAGGCCTCGTTCTGGTCCTCGGAGACGCCGCCGATGGTGGCGGTGGCGCCCGCCGGCAGGTCGAGCGCGTCGATCTTCGACTGGAGGGAGGCGCTCACGGCGCCGGTGTTGTCGCCGACCGGCTCGGCCGTGATCGTCGCGGCGCGGGCGCCGTCGATCCGGGTCGTGGAGACCGGGCCGGGGACCAGCTCGACGGTGGCGACGTCACCGAGCCGCACCGGGCCGAGGGGCAGCGCCCTCAGCTCGTCCAGGGTGGCGGCGGGCTTCGCCGAGGTGACGAGGACGTCCCGCTCGCTGCCGTCGAGGGTCGCCCTGGCGGCCGGGGTGCCCCGGACGGCCTGGGCGACGCCCATGCCGAGCGAGGCGGCGTCGAAGCCGGCGTCGGCCGCGGCGGGCTTCGGCGTGACGGAGACGCGCGGGACGGACTGCGACAGGTCGCTCTGGACGTCGGTGACGTCCTTCATCCCGGCGATCGCGGTGCGGACCTGCTCGGAGGCCTTCTTCAGGACCTCGGCGTCGGCGGCCTTCACGACCACGCTCAGGTTCTGGTTGGCGAAGCCGTCACCGGCCGCGAGGGTGGTGTCGCCGATCCCGTCGAGCCCGGCGAGCCCCTTCTCGATGGCGTCCCGCGTCCTCTCGTACGAGGCGGACCCCTCCAGGCTGACCTGGTACGAGGCCTGGTTCGCGCCGGTGCCGCCGCCGAAGGCCGCCATGAAGCCGGACGAGCCGACGTTGACCTGGTAGTCCTTGACGCCCTCGGTCTCCGCGAGGACCTTCTCGACCTTCTTCGCGGCCGCGTCGGTGGCGTCCAGGGAGGTGCCGGGCGGCAGCTCCTGCTTGATGCTGAGGACCTCCTGCTCGCCTTGGTCGAAGAAGTTCGTCTTCAGGAGCGGGGCCATGCCGAAGGTGCCCACCAGGACGGCGGCCGCGATGCCCAGGCTCATGAGCCGGCGCCGGGTCGCGAACCGCAGGACCGGCACGTACAGGCGCTGGAGGCGGCTCCTCTCCTCCCGCTCCTCGGCGAGCCTGCGGGCCTCGGCCAGGTCCTCCGGCGTGCCCTTGGGGGCGCGCAGGAACCAGTACGAGAGGACCGGGACGACGGTCAGGGAGACGAGCAGCGAGGCGAGCAGGGCCGCCGTGACCGTCAGCGAGAACGAGCCGAACAGCTCGCCGATCATGCCGCCGGTCAGACCGATCGGCAGGAAGACGGCGACGGTGGTGAGGGTGGAGGAGGTGACGGCGCCCGCCACCTCGCGGACCGCGGTGAGAATCGCGGCCCGGCGCTCCTCGCCGTAGCCGAGGTGGCGCTTGATGTTCTCCAGGACCACGATCGAGTCGTCGACGACCCGGCCGATGGCGATGGTGAGCGCGCCGAGCGTCAGCATGTTGAGCGAGAGGTCGCGGGTCCACAGCACGATGAGGGCGAGGACGACCGAGAGCGGGATGGAGACCGCGGTCACCAGGGTCGAGCGGATCGACGTGAGGAAGACCAGGATCACCAGGACGGCCATGACGAGGCCGAGCGCGCCCTCGGTGGTGAGGCCGGAGACGGCCTTGGCGACGGCCGGGCCCTGGTCGGAGACGACGGTCAGCCCGGCGCCGGCGCCGAGGTCGCGGCGCAGCTCGGGCAGCTTCTCCGCGACGGCGTCGGAGATCGCGACGGCGCTGCCGTCCTTGTCCATGGTGGCCATGACGGCGAGGCTGGGCCTGCCGTTGGTGCGGGTCAGGGAGGTGCGCGGGGACTCCTCCTGGCGGACGGCGGCCACGTCGCCGAGGCGGACCGCCTTCCCCTTGCCGGGGACGGCCGCCGGGATGCGCAGGTCCTCGATCTGCTTCAGGGAGGTGTAGCCGCCGCCGACCTGGATCGTGCGGCTCTTCCCGTCCTCGGCGAAGGAGCCGGCGGGCATCGTGCCGCCGCCGGCGCGCAGGGCCTCGGTGAGCCTCATCGTGCTGAGGCCGGCCGCGGCGAGCCTGCGCTCGTCGGGGACGACGGAGACCTGGAGGTCCTGGACGCCGCTGACGGAGACCTGGCCGACGCCCTCAATGTCCTGGAGGGCGGGCACGACGGTCCGGTCGAGGAGGTCCGCGAGGGCCTGCGGGTCCTTGTCGGAGGAGGCGGCGAGGACGACGGTCGGGATGTCGTCCGTCGAACCGGCCACGACCTGCGGGTCGACCGTGTCGGGGAGCTCGGCGCGGGCGCGGTTCACGGCCTGCTGGACGTCCGCGACGAGCTGCTTGGTCGACTCGTCGCCGTAGTCGAAGGAGGCCATGACGAGGGCCATGCCCTCGGAGGCGGTGGAGGTGACCGACGTGAGGCCGTCGACGGCCTTCAGGCTGTTCTCCAGCGGTTCGACGACCTGCTTCTCGACCACGTCGGGAGAGGCGCCCTGGTACGGCGCGAGGACCGAGACCACGGGCAGCTCGATCGAGGGGAACAGCTGCTGCTTGAGCTGCGGGATCGCGATCGCCCCGAAGACGATCGCGACGAGCGACGTCAGCCCGATCAGGGCCCGTTGCGCGAGGCTGAATCTGGACAGCCAGGACATGGGATGGGGTCTCTCTTCCGTGGCGTACGCGTCGGCGGTCGGGAACGGCCGGAAACCCGGTCTTCGACCGGCCCGCGACGCCCCCGTCCCTACGATCGGCCATCCGCCGCCGGAAGTCCTCGGCCCTCGGGCGCACTTCTTTACGCCGCGCGTACCGCGTCCGGAGTACGCCCGCGCCCCAGGTCACTCCACCCTCGGGCGTACCAGTCCCGACTCGTAGGCCGTGACCACCAGCTGGGCCCGGTCGCGGGCGCCGAGCTTGGCCATGGTCCGGTTGACGTGGGTCTTCACGGTGAGCGGGCTGACGTCGAGCCGCCGGGCGATCTCGTCGTTGGACAGGCCGCCCGCGACCAGGACGAGGACCTCGCGCTCGCGGGCGGTGAGCGCGGCGAGGCGTTCGGAGCGGGCCCGGACCTCCTCGCCCGCGGCCCCCGCGCCGTCGTCCCGGGAGCCCTGGGCGAGGAAGCTGGCGATCAGGCCCTTGGTGGCGGCCGGGGAGAGCAGCGCCTCGCCGGCGTGGGCGACCCGGATCGCGCCGAGCAGCTCCTCCGGTTCGGCGCCCTTGCCGAGGAAGCCGGAGGCTCCGGCGCGCAGCGACTGCACGACGTACTCGTCGACCTCGAAGGTGGTCAGCATGACGATCCGCACGCCGGAGAGGCCGGGGTCGGCGGTGATCGCGCGGGTGGCGGCGAGGCCGTCCGTGCCCGGCATGCGGATGTCCATCAGGACCACGTCGGGCCGCTCGGCGCGGGCCAGCTCGACGGCCCGGGCGCCGTCGGGCGCCTCGCCGACGACCTCCATGTCGGGCTCGGAGTCGACCAGGATCCGGAAGGCGCTGCGCAACAGGGCCTGGTCGTCGGCGAGCAGCACCCGGATCGTCATGTGTCCTCCCCCTCGCCCTCTCCCGTGCGGGGGGCCACGGGCAGTATCGCCTGTACACGAAATCCGCCGCCGTAGCGGGGTGCGGCGGTCAGGGTGCCGCCGAGCGCGCCGACCCGCTCGCGCATGCCGAGCAGCCCGTGGCCGCCGGCCGGGGCCGGAGCGGGGACGGCGGCGGGTGGGCCGTCGTCGAGGACGGTGATCTCGACCGTACGGCCCACCCGCACGACGCTGACCTCGGCCGCGGCGTCCGGTCCGGCGTGCTTGCGCACGTTGGTCAGGGCCTCCTGCACGATCCTGTACGCGGCCAGGTCGACGGCGGCGGGCAGTGGCTTCTCGCCGTCGGCGCGGGCCAGGGCGACCGGGAGGCCGGCCTTGCGGAAGCTGTCGAGCAGCCCGTCGAGGACGGCGAGGCCGGGGGCGGGCTCGGTGGGGGCCTCCGGGTCGCCGGACTGGCGCAGCAGGCCGACGGTGGCACGCAGCTCGTCGAGGGCGGAGCGGCTGGCCTCGCGGACGTGCGCGAGGGCCTCCTTGGCCTGGTCGGGGCGCTTCTCCATGAGGTGGGCGGCGACTCCGGCCTGGACGTTCACCAGGGCGATGTGGTGGGCGACGACGTCGTGGAGGTCGCGGGCGATCCGCAGCCGCTCCTCCGCGACCCGGCGTCCGGCCTCCTCCTCGCGGGTGCGCTCGGCCCGCTCGGCGCGCTCCCGGATCGCGTCCACGAAGGCCCGCCGGCTGCGGACGGCGTCCCCGGCGGCGGCCGCCATGCCGGTCCAGGCGAAGATGCCGAGGTTCTCCTGCGCGTACCAGGGCGTCGGGCCGAAGACCATGGCCGCGGCAGTGAGGACCGTCATGGTGGCGAGGCCGACCCGCCAGGTGGTGGGCCGGTCGGTGCGGGCGGCGACGGTGCAGAGCGCGACGACGGCGCTCATGGCGATGGGCGCGGGCCTGCTGTCGTCGACCAGCTCGACGAGGGTGAACGCCACGGTGAGGCCGAGCACGACGAAGGGGTTGCGGCGGCGCCACACCAGGGCGACGGCCCCGGCGCCCATGAGCAGCACGCTGTACGCGTCGGGCGCGCGGTCGCCGAAGGTGGGTCCGTCGGGGCTGCCGTGCGGGTCGGTGAACGACCCGGCGACCATGCAGACGAGCACGCCGAACGCGAGGGCCGCGTCGAGGGCGAGCGGATGCGCCCGCGCCCAGTCGACGAGCCGCCGGGCGGAGAGCGCGCCGGCGGCGGATCCGGTGGGAGTCACGGGAGACAACGGTACGGGGCGGGGCGGGGGCGGATGTGCGGCGGCGTGCGGGCTTCCCGGGGCCCGGCGGCGCGTGGTGCGGAGCTGGCCGGCGGCACCCGCGCGGGCCCGGACCCGGGCCCGGCGGCGCGTGTACGGACGGCCCCGGCCCGTCGGCGTGTGCGCGGCCCCCGGCCCGGCAGCGCGAAGGTCCCGGTGCCCCCGAGGGGGCCGGGACCTTCGTGGCGGGTGTGCGGCGGCGGGGTCAGCCCGGAATGAGGCCGTCGTCGGAGAGCATCTTCCTGACCTCGTCCAGGCTCGCTTCCGGGGCCGGGAGGATCAGTTCCGACGGCTCCAGGACGTCGTCCGGGAGCGGCTCGCCGAGACGGCGGACGGCGTCGAGGAGGGCGCCGAGCGTCCGGCGGAAGCCGTCCGCGTCACCGGTCTCCATCTCCGCGAGCAGTTCGTCGTCGAGCCGGTTCAGCTCGGCGAAGTGGCCGTCGGCCAGCTTCCGCTGGCCCTCCCCCATGATCCGTACGATCATGACGCGTCCTGTTCTTCCGTCTTCCGGTTCTTCCGTCCTCCGGTTCTGCCGGAGAGCCGGGGGCTACTTCTCGAAGCGCGGGTGGGACTGCTGCTGGTTCTGCTGCTGCGGCGCCGCCGTGCCGTTGCCGCCCTCGATCGCCTGCTGCGCCGACGGGCCGCCGGCCAGCTCGGCCTTCATCCGCTGGAGCTCCAGCTCGACGTCCGTGCCGCCGGAGAGCCGGTCAAGCTCCGCCTGGATGTCGTCCTTCGCAAGCCCGGACTGGTCGTCCAGGGCGCCCGAGGCGAGCAGCTCGTCGATCGCGCCGGCGCGCGCCTGGAGCTGGGCGGTCTTGTCCTCGGCCCGCTGGATCGCCAGGCCGACGTCGCTCATCTCCTCCGAGATGCCGGAGAAGGACTCCGCGATCCGGGTCTGGGCCTGGGCCGCCGTGTAGGTCGCCTTGATCGTCTCCTTCTTGGTGCGGAAGGCGTCGACCTTGGCCTGGAGACGCTGGGCGGCGAGGGTGAGCTTCTCCTCCTCGCCCTGGAGCGTCTGGTGCTGCACCTCCAGGTCGCTGACCTGCTGCTGGAGCGCGGCCCGCCGGGACAGCGCCTCGCGGGCCAGGTCCTCGCGGCCGAGCGCCAGCGCCTTGCGGCCCTGGTCCTCCAGCTTGGAGGACTGGCCCTGCAGCTGGTTCAGCTGGAGTTCGAGCCGCTTGCGGGAGGTGGCGACGTCGGCGACGCCCCGTCGCACCTTCTGCAGCAGCTCCAGCTGCTTCTGGTAGGAGTAGTCGAGCGTCTCGCGCGGATCCTCGGCCCGGTCAAGGGCCTTGTTCGCCTTCGCGCGGAAGATCATCCCCATACGCTTCATGACACCGCTCATGGGCTTCGCGCGCCCCCTTCTGACGGACTCGGCTCCAGCTCTTCAACAAGGTCCACAGTACGGGCCCCGACTCCATTACCGCACTGTTCGGAGCGGGATGCGCTCCTCCCCGAGAACGACTGCGTGCGGCGTCTCCTCCCGCGCAGGGAGTAGACGGAGTCGGGGTAAACCCGTGGCCTTCCCCCGTACGTACCGCCCAAGACGCAGTCCGTTAGCGGATCGTTCCCGCCCGGCATGGGGTTCATGCGCCCCACCCCGTACCCTTGGGTTTTGTGTTCCGTAGCCGTTCGAAGGACGAGAAGGCCCCCACCGACAAGGTGACGGCGGACCTCTCCACCAAGCAGCCCCGCGACCCCGAGGCCCCCAAGGGCCGCCCGACGCCGAAGCGGAGCGAGGCGCAGACCCAGCGCCGTCGCGCCTCGACGGTGCCGCTCGACCGCAAGGAGGCCGCCAAGCGCCAGCGCGAGGCACGCCGTTCGGACCTGGCCCGTCAGCGCGAGGCCCTGGCCAGCGGTGACGAGCGTTACCTGCCCGTCCGCGACAAGGGTCCGGTGCGCCGCTTCGTGCGCGACTTCGTGGACTCCCGGTTCGCGATCGCCGAGTTCTTCCTGCCGATGGCCGTGGTGATCCTCGTGCTGTCGCTGTTCGGCAACGCCAACCGGTCGCTGCAGAACATCTCGCTGCTCCTGTGGCTCGGTGTGATCGTCCTGATCGTCATCGACTCGATCGGTCTCTGGATCCGGCTCCGGAAGCAGCTCCACGCCCGCTTCCCGAACGAGCCGAAGCGAGGAGCCGTCGCCTACGGTCTGATGCGTACGCTCCAGATGCGCCGACTGCGACTGCCGAAGCCGCAGGTCAAGCGCGGAGAGCGGCCCTGAGCGCCGACCGCTCGGAGTGGGGCGGGCCCGTGTTCGACGGGTCCGCGTCGGAGGCGGCCGGCCCCGTGCTGCCCGTCGTCACGCACTGGCCCGCCGATTCCGGCGGGCTGCGCGACACCATCCGCCACGAGATCGTCGCCCGTCAGCTCGACGAGCAGATAACCGGCCGGTACCCCGTGGGGCAGCGGCTGCGGATCCTCGACGCGGGCATGGGGCAGGGCGCGCAGGCCCTGCGCCTGGCCAGGGCCGGTCACACCGTGACCGGCCTCGAAGCCGATCCCGACCTCCTGAAGGCGGCCCGCGAGTCGCTGGCGACGGAGCCGGCCGGGATCCGCGAGCGGGTCCGGCTGGTCGAGGGCGACGGGCGCGAGACCGGGGTGCACTTCCTGCCCGGCAGCTTCGACGTGGTCCTCTGCCACGGCGTGCTCATGTACGCGGACGAGCCGGACGCGCTGCTCGCGGGCCTGGCCCGGATGCTGGCCCCGGGGGGTCTGCTCTCCCTGGTGGTGCGGAACGCCGACGCCCTGGCCATGCGGCCGGGGCTCGCCGGGGACTGGGCGGGGGCGCTCACGGGCTTCGACTCGGACGTCTACAGCGACGACGGCGGGGTGAAGGTGCGGGCCGACCGGCTCGACGCGCTCACGTCGACGCTCGCGGGGATCGCGGCGCCGCTGCACGCCTGGTACGGGGTGCGGGTCTTCACGGACGGCGTCCCGGCCGAGGTGGGCCTGCCGGCCGCCGACGAGCTGGACCGGCTGTTCGCCGCCGAGGAGCGGGCGGGACGCACGGACCCGTACCGGCGGATAGCGGCGCTGCTGCACCTGTGCGGAGTGCGCGGGTAGCGGCAGTATCTGTGCGGAGTGCGCGGGTAGCGGCAGTATCTGTGCGGAGTGCGTGGGTGTGGGCAGCGGGGCCGTGAGCAGCGGGGTCCGGCATGGTGGGGCCGCGGTGGCCCCCTGATCGGATGCGCTCGTCGGGCCCGGGGCGGGGACCGAACGGATACTCCGGACATGGACGTATCCCGTGCCCACGCCCGTACCCGCCGTCTCCTCCTCCCCCTGGCCGCCGGGGCCTGTGCCGCCGCGCTCGTCGGGGGCTGCTCCTCCGCCGGGGACGCGGCCGGTCCCGAGCGGTCGACCCAGGCGGCGGCGCCGCGCTCCGCCAACGAGCTGGAGGACGACTACCGGGCCGTCATCAAGGACGTCCTGCCGTCGGTCGTGCAGATCGACGCGGCGAACAGCCTCGGCTCGGGCGTCGTCTACGACGACAAGGGCCATGTGGTCACCAACGCGCACGTGGTCGGCCAGGAGAAGACCTTCAAGGTCACGGCGGCGACCGGGGGGCAGCCGGTGACGGCGCGGCTCGTCGCCTCGTACCCCGAGCAGGACCTCGCCGTGATCCGGCTGGAGAACGTGCCGCAGGGGCTGAAGGCGGCGAGGTTCGGGGACTCGTCGACCGTCGACATGGGGCAGATCGTGCTCGCGATGGGCTCCCCGCTCGGACTCTCCGGCAGCGTGACCCAGGGCATCGTCTCGGCGACCGGACGGACGGTCAGCGAGGGGCGGGCCGGCGGCGGCACGGGCGCGACCATCGGGAACATGGTGCAGACGTCGGCCGCGATCAACCCGGGGAACAGCGGGGGCGCGCTGGTGAACCTCGACAGCGAGGTCGTCGGCATCCCGACGCTCGCGGCGTCCGACCCGGAGCTGGGCGGCGGCTCGGCGCCCGGCATCGGCTTCGCCATCCCGGCGTCGATGGTGCGGACGGTCGCGGACCAGATCGTCAAGGACGGCAAGGTGACGGATTCGGGCCGGGCGGCCCTGAACATCACCGGGCGCACGGTCCTGAACGACGACTACGAGCCGGCAGGCGTCGCGGTGGTCGAGGCGCCGGCGAACGGCGCGGCGGGCAGGGCGGGGCTGAAGCCGGGCGACGTGATCACGCGGATCGGCGACACCGACATCACCACGATCACCTCGCTGTCGGAGGCGCTGGCCTCACGCGAGCCGGGCGAGAAGGTGCAGGTGACGTACGTGCGGGGCACGGAGACGGCGAAGACGGAGGTCACGCTGGGCGAGATGTAGCCGACGCGGAGGGGCGAGGGCCCGTCGGCTCCCGGGCCCGAGGGGCGCGGAACCGTCGGCCCCGGAACCCGAGAGGGCGCGGGGCTCGTCGGCCCCGGAACCCGAGAGGGCGCGGGGCTCGTCGGCCCCGGAGCCCTAAGGGATGCGGGGCCCATGCCCCCCGGAACCCGAGGGAGTACGGGACCCAGGCCCCGGCCCCCGGCCCCCGGCCCCCGGCCCCCGGCCCAGGCCCCCGGCCCCCGAGAGGGTGCGGGACCTCATCGGCCCCGCACCCTCCACGGCCGCCGGGCGCCCTAGCCCTCCGCGTTCAGGGGCATCGGGCCGTAGATCTTCGTCCCGTCCTCCGAGAGGGTGACCTGGTCGGCGCCGCCGCCCAGGAGGTCACGCCAGTGCTCTCCGATCCAGCTCTCCGCGTCGCCCTGGGTGGTGAACTCCTCGGGGGTCACCACCGGCTCGACCTCGGTGCCGTCGGACTTCTCGAACCGCCACGTCCATGCCATGTCCGCCTCCTGGCGCTCACCGGATGATCGGTTTCCTGCCCGCAGCGTAGCCGGGCGCGCACGCCTCGCGGCCACGCGGGAGGATCTGAGGGTGGAACTGACTCTGCTCGGCACCGGCGCCCCGCTCGGCCTCCCCCGTCCCGACTGCCCCTGCGCCGTGTGCGCGCGCTCCCGGGGGCCACGCGCGCGTGCCGCGACCGCGCTGCTCGTGGACGGGGCCCTGCTGCTCGATCTGACTCCGGGGGCCGCCCTCTCGGCGGCCCGGTCGGGGCACTCGCTCGTGGGCGTGCGGCAGGTGCTGCTCACGCATCCGCACGACGGACCGGCCGTGGAGCTGCCGGCCGGACTGCCGACCGCCGGGCGGGTGCCGGACGGACGCGAGTTGACGCTCATCAGCGGACACCGGGTGCGGGCGGTGGCGATGGACTCCCCCGGCACCGGCTACGAGGTGACCTCGGCGGACGGCGAGCGGCTGCTCTACCTGCCGCCGGGCGGCGCCCCGGCGGGCCTCGGCGAGGAGCACCTCGCGCCGTACGACGTGGTGGTGGCCGATGTGACGGGCCGTCCGGACGGCCTGGCCCGGCTGCGGGCGATCGGGGCCGTCGGACCGGCCACGGACGTGATCGCGGCGCACCTGGACCACGACGCGCCGACGGGCGCCGAGCTGGACCGGCGGCTCGCGGCGGCCGGGGCGCGGGCGGTGCCGGACGGGACGACGCTGTACGCGGGCGAGTACCACGAGGTGCCGGACGCGCCCCGGCGGACCCTGGTGACCGGCGGGGCCCGGTCGGGGAAGTCGGTGGAGGCCGAACGGCGTCTGGAGACCTTCCCCGAGGTGCTGTACGTGGCGACCGGCGGGACCCGGGAGGGCGACCCGGAGTGGGCGCAGCGGGTCGGGCTGCACCGGGAGCGTCGGCCGGCCTCGTGGCGCACCTCCGAGACCTGCGACCTCGTACCGCTGCTCGCGGAGGACGGACCCGCGCTCCTGGTCGACTGTCTGTCGCTGTGGCTGACGCACGCCATGGACGGGGTGGGCGCCTGGGACGACGAGGTCTGGGCGGACGGCGGGGAGAAGGCGCTGCGGGAGCGGACGGCGGAGCTGGTGGCGGCGGTGCGGGCGACGCGTCGCACGGTGGTGGCGGTGACGAACGAGGTCGGCTCGGGCGTGGTGCCCGCGACGGCGGCGGGGCGCCGGTTCCGGGACGAGCTGGGCCGGCTCAACGCGGCCTTCGCGGAGGAGTGCGAGCAGGTGGTGCTCGTGGTCGCGGGGCAGGCGCTGGTGCTGCGCGGGTAGGGTGCGATCACCGATGGCCCTGGCTGATGTGTCTCAAGGCGGAACCGTGAACCTGGACGACTTCTCCGATCTGATCGAGCGCCCCGACGGGGGGATACGGCGTGACGCCGAGGAGCGCCGGGAGCGGCTCGTGGTGCCGCCGGGGGCGCTCGGGCGGCTCGACGAGCTGGGCGAGTGGCTGTCCGCCGCGCAGGCCTCGGTGAAGGTGCGGGCGATCGCGCAGCCGAAGGTCGTCCTGTTCGCGGGCGACCACGGGGTGGCCTCGCTCGACGTGTCGGGGCGTCCGGCCGGCACCGCGCACGAGCTGGTGCGGGCGGTCCTGGACGGGGCGAGCCCGGTGGCCGTGCTCGCCCGCGCGGCGAACGTGCCGGTACGGGTCGTGGACGCCGGTCTGGACTGCGACCCGGAGCTGCTGCCCGCCGAGGTCGTGCGGCACCGGATCCGGCGCGGCAGCGGCCGGATCGACGTGGAGAACGCGCTGACGTCCGAGGAGACCGCGGCCGCGCTCCGGCTCGGCGTGGCGATCGCGGACGAGGAGGCGGACTCGGGCACCGATCTGGTGGTGCTCGGGGACCTGAGCGTGGGCGGCACGACCCCGGCGTCCACCCTGATCGCGGCCCTGTGCGGGACGGACGCCTCGGTGGTGACCGGCCGGGGCGGCGCCGGGATCGACGACCTGGCGTGGATGCGCAAGTGCGCGGCGATCCGGGACGCGCTGCGGCGGGCCCGGCCGGTCCTCGGCGACCAGGCGGCGCTGCTCACGGTGGTCGGCGGCGCGGACCTGGCGGCGATGACCGGCTTCCTGCTCCAGGCGTCGGTGCGGCGGATGCCGGTGGTCCTGGACGGCGTGGTCGGGGCGGCCTGCGCGCTCGTGGCGCAGCGGGCGGCGTTCCGGGCGCCGGACTGGTGGCTGGCGGGCCAGGTGAGCGGCGAGCCGGCGCAGTCGAAGGCGCTGGACCGGATGGCGCTCAACCCGCTGCTCGACCACGGCGTCCATGTGGGTGAGGGAACCGGGGCACTGCTCGCGCTCCCCCTGGTCCAGGCCGCGGCGGCGCTCGCCGCGGAGCTGCCCGAGCGTCCGGATCCGACCACTCCGGACGACGGCGGCGACACCCCGGGTGTCCCCGTGGCCTGACGGGGAGCGCGACGGACTCACATCGTCTCCGGGGCGGCCGCACGCGACGCGCGTGCGGCCGCCTCCGGCGTCACCGCGCGACCGACGGTGCCCCATATGATCGCTTTTCATGGGAGAGGTCCGTTTGTCCGCCGAAGGCACGCCCCGGGGCACCACCGCCCGTTCACGGCGCGGCGCCGCGTTCGCCGTCTGGTACCTGCGCGTCGTCACGTTCATCAACTTCCTGAGCGCCGTCTGGGTCTCGTTCGGCCAGGACCTGCGCCGGCACAACGAGGACGACTACTTCACGCCGTACCTGCTCACGGCCGGTTTCGCCTCGGGGCTCTTCACCCTCTTCCTGGCGATCACCATGCGCCGCCGCAAACGGGCCGCGTGGATCCTCAACCTGGTGCTCGGCGGCCTCTTCCTGCTGCTCTTCGCCCTGGTGATGTTCTTCCCCGAGGTCCGGCGGCACGCCCAGAACTGGGTCTCGCTGGTCCTGACCGCCGCCTTCGTCCTCGCGCTGCTGCTCGGCCGCAAGGAGTTCTACGCGAAGGGCGACCGCTCCAACCCGCTGCTCGCCGCGGTCGTGGCGGTCGGCGGGCTGCTCGTCACCTCGCTGCTCGCCGCCCTCCTGGTGACCGCCACCGACACCTCCTCCGGCCGCTCCACCTTCCCGGACCGCTGGCGCTACGGCCTGATGCGGCTCGTCACGCTCGCCTCCGACGACTCGCGGTTCCCCGGGATCGCGCCCCCCGGCTGGGTCGACGTCACCATCAACGTCCTGTCCACGCTGCTGCTGTGCGCGGTGCTCTTCGCCGCCTTCCGCTCCCGCCGGGCCGTCGACCCGCTGACCGAGAAGGACGAGGAGCGGCTGCGGGCCCTGCTCGACAAGCACGGGGACCGCGACTCGCTGGGCTACTTCGCGCTGCGCCGCGAGAAGAGCGTGGTGTGGTCGCCGAGCGAGAAGGCGGCCGTGGTCTACCGGGTGGTCGGCGGGGTCTCGCTGGCCTCCGGCGATCCGATCGGGGACCCCGAGGCCTGGCCGGGCGCCATCGAGCCCTGGCTGGCCGAGGCGCGCGAGCACGGCTGGATCCCGGCGGTGATGGGCGCGGGCGAGGAGGCCGGGACGATCTACGCCCGGCACGGTCTGGACGCCCTGGAGCTGGGCGACGAGGCCATCGTGGAGACCGACGAGTTCACGTTGGACGGGCGGGCCATGCGGACCGTCCGGCAGGCCTTCAACCGGGTCAAGCGGGCCGGGTACGAGGTCCGGATCCGGCGCCACGAGGACATCCCCGCCGAGGAGATGGCCGCGCTGGTGCGCAAGGCGGACGACTGGCGGGACGGGGCGACCGAGCGCGGCTTCTCGATGGCACTCGGCCGGCTCGGCGACCCGGGGGACGGGCGCTGCGTGATGCTGGAGTGCACCGACGGACAGGGCGAGCTGCGGGCCCTGCTCTCGTTCGTGCCGTGGGGGCCGAAGGGGCTCTCGCTCGACCTGATGCGCCGCGACCGGGAGTCCGAGAACGGCCTGATGGAGTTCATGGTCATCGAACTCCTCCAGCGCGCCGAGGAGATCGGGATCACTCAGGTCTCACTGAACTTCGCGATGTTCCGCTCCGTCTTCGAACGCGGCTCGAAGCTCGGGGCGGGGCCGGTGCTGCGGATGTGGCGTTCGCTGCTCAGCTTCTTCTCCCGGTGGTGGCAGATCGAGTCGCTGTACCGCGCCAACGCCAAGTACCGACCGATCTGGGAGCCCCGATTCATGCTCTTCGAGAAGAGCGCCGACCTGTTGCGCATCGGCCTGGCCGCCGGACGGGCCGAAGGGTTCCTGGAGGCCCCGGGGCTGCCGAAGTGGCTGCACCGCAGACACCTGGAGGGCGGGCGTTGAGCGGGTCCTCCCGGGAAGGGGCATCGCGGGGAGGGTCCTCCCGGGCCGGCGGCGTCCGAGGGTTCGCCCGCCGCGAGTGGGGCCCGCTGTTCACCGCCGTGCGGACGGCGCTCGTCACGAAGCGGTGGCGGGCGATACCCATGACGCTGGCCGCGGTCTGCCTGACGTCCCTGTTCCAGGTGGTGCAGAACCAGGACTGGGGCTACGGAGCGGTCCACGACATCGGTTTCGTACGGGCCGAGGACCCGCTCTGGATCGCGCTGCTCCGCACCCCCCTCTCGCTCTTCGTGCCCGCGCTCGACCTGCCCGTCTGGGGCGCCCTCGCGCAGGTGCTGCTCGTGTTCGGGATCGCCGAGATCTGCCTCGGGCGCCGGCGGACGCTCGCCGTTGCCTATCTGTCGACGCTGGCCGGCACCCTCTACGCGCGCGTGGGCATCGCGATCGGCCCGGACAGCCCGTTCGGCCTGCCGGCCTCGGACGCCCTGGTGGTCGACACCGGCCCGTCGGCGGCCGTCGTGGGCCTCGCCGTCTACGTCTGCCGGCGCCACCGCGCGTACTGGACCGGCGGTCTGGTCGTCCTCGCGATGATCGTGGAGGTCGTGATCAAGCCGAACCTGGCGGGCAAGGAGCACCTGGCGGCCATCGCCGCCGCCCTCGTCCTGATCGCGGTCGTCTCCCGGCGCGAGCGGCGTCAGGGCGGGGTCGAGCCGGGGCCCGAGACGCGCTCCTGGAAGCCGCCGATCAGGTCCTGAAAGCGGCGGCGGACCTTGGTCCAGCGCCGGTCGTGGCGGTACGTGCGGAGCCGGGAGCGGGCCCTGGCCCGGTGGCGGCGGCGGTAGAAGCGCTTGGACCACCAGGAGCCGGGGCGGGCCAGCCGGGCGGCGCCGACGAGCGCCACGAAGGGGACGAAGACCCCCATCACGGCCATCCGGAACTTCCCCTTCACCAGACTGACCAGGATGAAGAGGAAGTTGAGCGCGATCGTGAGGATGAAGGCGGCCCGGTCCTGGCGCTCCTCCTCGGTCACGTCGTTGACGCCGAGCGGCGAGAAGCCGCTCAGGGTGAGCATGACCAGGGCCGCGGTGAGCACGACCACCTCGACGCTCTTGCGGCCGTCCTCGCTCCAGTACACGTCGTCGAGGTGGAGGATCAGCGCGAACTCGTCCAGGACGAGCCCCGCGCCGATCCCGAAGACGACGGCGAAGACGGCCGCGCCGACGCCGTGCCGGCCGCTGCCCACCGCGCCGAAGCCGCCGATGACGGAGAGGACGACGCCGGGCACGACATGATGGATGTGGAGCCCGCCCGAGGAGACGTTCCCGAACGGGCCCTTCCCGGCCCGGATGAGACGGGTGATGGTCCGTGTGACCAGGAACGTCACGACAAATGAGGTCAGGGCGAGGAGCAGCGGGAGCTTCCCCGGTTCGAGGATGTTCCGCGAGAACCAGTGACCCATGCCACCCCCTTCCGAAATGTGCGTTATGCGCAATCTACCGTCCGGAACCGGCGATTACCCTGCCCGGATGGACGGCCTGCGTTTCGCCTTCGGCACCCTCACGGTGCTTCCCGCCCGCATCACCCGCTGGGACCGGGACGCGGCGCGCGCCGGCATGCTCTGCGCCCCGCTCGCCGGGGTGACCGTCGGTCTGGCCTCGGCCGCGCTCGGCGGGACGTTCCTGCTGCTCGGCTCGGGCCCGCTGCTCGCGGCCGTCGTCACCGCCGCCGTGCCCGCCGTCCTCACCCGGGGCCTCCACCTCGACGGCCTCGCGGACACCGCCGACGGCCTCGGCAGCGCCAAGCCGGCCGAGGACGCGCTGCGCATCATGAAGCAGTCGGACATCGGCCCGTTCGGCGTGATCGCCGTGGTCCTCGTCCTGTTCGCCCAGGTCGCCGCGCTCTCCCACCTGTACGAGGAGGGCTGGGCGCACGGCGTCACCGCCGCCGTCCTCGCCGCCACCGTCGCCCGCCTCGCCCTCACCCACGCCTCCCGCCACGGCGTCCCGGCGGCCCGGCCCGAGGGGCTCGGCGCGATCGTCGCCGCGACGGTCCCGGTGCGCTCCGCGACCCTGGTGACGGGCACCTTCCTGGTCCTGGCCGCCGGGGCGGGCCTGCTGCTCTCCCCGTACGACGCGGTCCGCAACGTCCTGGCGGCCGGCGCCGCCCTGGGCGCGGCGGCGCTGCTGCTGCGCCGGTGCGTGCGCCGGTTCGGCGGGGTCACGGGCGACGTGTTCGGCGCGGTGGAGGAGACGGCGGCGACGGCGGCCCTGATGGCGCTGACGCTGGGCTGACCGGCCCCTAGCAGGGCCTGCGCCAGACCCCCAGCTCGTACTTCTTGAGCATGGAGCTGAGACCGATCCTCCGGGACTGCGGGCAGAACTGCGCGGTCGTCAGCTCGTACTCCACGTGGAAGACGGCCTTGCCGGCCTTCACGAACGGGGTGAGGCGGTCGCACTCCTCGTACTCGGCGCACTGCTCGTTGACCGCGAAGTCGAAGTCCGGGAGGAGCTCCGGGATCTGGTCGAGGTCGTTCTTGAGGCCGACCGCGAGTCCGCGCTCGTGGGCCAGACGGGCGATCAGGCGGTTGTAGCGGAGCTGGTCGGCGGCGGTGAGCGGGAAGCCGGTGCGGTTCTTGTAGCCGTCCATGTTGTCGGGCTCGACGGCGTCGAAGCCCTTGTCGCGGCACATGTCGAGGCGTTCGGCCATCAGGGGGCCGAGGACGTCGGTGCGGCGGATGTCGAGCCAGCGCTCGCCCTTCCAGCCGTTGCCCCCGCCGAGCACGGCCTTCGGGAAGCGGCCGGCGTCCGGGCGGAAGTCCTCCCAGGCGCCGGTGGAGAGGTAGCAGATCACCTTGCGGCCCCGGGCGTGCAGGTCCTTCACGGCGGACGCCGGGTGGTCGAAGCCGTCGATGTCGTACACGGGGACGTCGACCGTCGGGTCGAGCCGGCCGCTGAGCTGCCACTGCCAGGCGAGGCCGGGCTTCGGCCGCCAGCGCTCCTCCGCCCGCTTGGCGTCGGGGGCGGGGCCGGGGGCCGTCGTGCAGGCGGTGGCGAGGAGCAGCAGCCCCGCGAGCAGGGAGAGCGGGCGTCTCATCGGGCGGGCTCCGGGAGGTGCGGGAGGGTGCCCCAGGGGTGCGCGCCCGCGCCGGGCACCGCGCAGTGCACCGGGGTGGCGGGGCGGAACCCGGCGGGGGCGGCGTAGACCAGGTGGCAGTAGTGGGCGGCGACCGGCAGGTCGAGGGTGCGGTAGGTGTCCCAGGGGCCCTCGAAGGTGACGAGCAGGTCGGCCTGGGCCTCGTAGCCGGGGTCCGGGTGGGCCCCGTGGTTGAAGACCAGGGTCGCGGCCCCGGCGGCCCGTGCGGCGACCGCGATCCGGCGGTAGTGGGCGAGGGCTCCGGGCGCGGTCGCCACCTGGTCCAGGAAGGCGCCGTCGGCGCCGTACCAGTCGCGGTGGCGCAGCAGTTCGGCGACGACCTCGGCCTGCGGGCGGCGCCCGTAGGCCGTGTCCGCGTAGCCGAGGACCCGGACGCCGGCCTCCCGCAGCCGCCCGGCGGCCTCGGCGAACGCCGGGTCGGGCGCCGGGCCCGCGCCGCTCGCCGGGTTGAGGACGACGCCGTACAGGGAGGGCGCCGCGCCGACGAGCGCCGCCCAGGCGTCGGGGCGTTCGGCCGGGTGCTCGTAGAACGGCACGAGGAGGGACGGGGTCGTCATCGCATCACCTGGGGGTGTCTTGTCGATCGGGCCGGATCGGGGAGCGGCGTCCGGTGCCGTGCCTCGCAAGGCGGAGGAGGGAGTCGACGCGGTGGGGGCACCTCCCGTGCCCGAAGGGCTGCGGGGGAGTCGGCGGGTGACGACAACGCGGCTAGGTGCGGCACCGGACGCCGCGAGCCCGGCATGATCGGCAAGACACCCCCTAAGCGCGATGGGCAGTCGGTCGTACCAGCAGAACACAGGTGAGGACGGCGAGCACGGCCGCCGCTCCCCCGGTCGCCGCCGGGCCCGCCGCGGGCAGCGCGGTCTGCGCGGCCGCCGCGAGCAGGCAGACGGTGGCGGCGCCGAGCACCGCGCCGAAGGCCTGGAGCAGCAGCCCGAGCCAGAGCGCGGTCCCGACGAGGAGCAGGGCGAGCAGGTGCGGGAGGGCCGGCCGGGGCGCCCCCGGCCAGAGCAGGGTCACGGCGAGGGCGAGGGCGGTGAGGACGGTGAGGTAGCTCCCGAGGCAGAGGACGAGGGTGCCGGTGGCCGCCCGCCGGAACTCGCGGGCGGTGGTGAGGGTCCGCAGCCGGGTCAGGGTCTCGCCCCGGAAGCGGTGCAGCAGCCATTCGGCGGGCCCCATGGAGAGGGTGAGCGCGACGACCGCTCCCGCGCCGCCCACCGGGGTGGGGCCGACGCCCGCGTGCAGGACGAGCAGGCCGCTGCCGAGGCCGAAGAGCCCGTACGGGAGCGAGGCCGCGCGCGGGGGTCCGCCGCGTCCCGCCGCCGCCCGCCGCAGGCCCGGCCGGAGCACGAGCGCGGCGAGGACGGTCGTGGCGGTGAGGGAGGCGAGGAGGAGGCCGGTCCGCAGGGGGTCGGGCAGGTCCCAGCGGAAGGCGGGGACGGCCCCGGCGAGCGGCACCAGGGCGCCGAGCAGGGCCCGTTCTCGGCCGAGGACCAGGAGGGCGGTCGCGGCGGCGAGGTAGAGCGCCTGTCCGGCGGCGAAGACGGCGGCCGGGATCTCGCCGGGCGCGGCGACGGCGAGGGCGACGCCCGTCCCGGCGAGGGCGCCCGGGGGCGCGCCGGTGAGCAGGGCGCGGGCGGCGGCGGGCCGGTCGCCGAGGCCGAGCCAGGTGTACGCGCGGTGGGACAGGGCCTGGTTCCAGACCCAGCCGGTGACGGCCCCGGCGAGCAGCGGAACCGTTCCGCCGGGTAGCCCGAACCGGCCGTGCTCCCCCGCGAGCAGCGGGGCGGCCAGGACGTACGCGAGGCCGGGCAGCGCGAAGACGAGCCCGCGCAGGAGGCAGTCCGCGAGCCCCCCGAGCCGGGGCCCGGCGGGCGGCGCCTGCGGTGCGGGGTGGCGCCGCTCCACGCGCGCGTAGAGGTCCTCGGCGAGGGCGAAGGAGTCGGCGCGGCCGTAGGTGAGCCGGATGTGGTCGTCGGTCATGCCGTCGGACTCCAGGAGCGCGGCCACCTCGTCGGGGTGCACGGCGGCGGCGACGAACCCGTCGAGCCGCTCGGCGAGTTCGTCGAGGGGGTCGGGGGCGAGGCCAAGGTCCGGGGTGGGGCCCGGGTCCGGGGCCTTCTCCGCGCCCGGGGCCCTCTCCGCGTGCAGAGCCCTCTCCGCGTGCAGGGCCCTCTCCCTGTCCGGGGGCTTCGGCGCGTGCGGGGCCCTCTCCTCGTCCGGGGTCTTCTCCGCGTCCGGGGCCGTCCCCGCGTCCCGGGTCTTCGGCGTCTCCTCCCGGCGGGGTCTCGGGATCGCCGGGAGGGTGTCCCCCTCCTTCGGGGGTCTCAGCCAGAGGGAGCCGCTCATGCCGGGGTGCCTCCCGCCACGAGGGCCGCCGGGGTGCGGCGGACGGCGGGGGCGCCGGCCGTCCGGGGCCTCGGGGCCGGGCGGTCGGGGCGGTCCACGCGGGCGCGTGGCCGTTCGCCCGCCAGTTCGCGGTAGATGCGGCGGAAGCCGTCCACCGAGCGGTTCAGGGTGAAGCGGTCGACGACCCGCTGCCGGGCCAGGCGGCCCAGTTCGGCGCGGCGGGCGCCGTCGCCCAGGAGCGCCGAGAGGGCGGCGGCCATGACGGCCGGTTCGCGGGGCGGGACGACGATCCCGGTGTCGCCGACGGCCTCCCGCACCCCTCCGACGTCCGTGGAGACGGTCGCGCGGCCGCAGGACATGGCCTCGATGAGGGAGAAGGGGAAGCCCTCGCTGATGGAGGAGAGCACGACCACGCTGCCGGCCGCGTAGGCCGAGGGCACGTCGGAGACGCGGCCCTCGAAGGTGACGCCGTCGGTGACGCCCAGTTCGGCGGCGAGCTTCTCCAGGCGGGTCCGGTAGTCCTCGTTCCCGGCGGGCACCGGGCCGAACAACCGCAGCCGCAGCGCGGGGAGTTCGGCGCGGCAGATCGCGTACGCCCGGATCAGGGTCTCCAGGTCCTTGATGGGGTCGACGCGCCCGCACCAGCTGAGGGTGGGGATCGCGGGCTCGGGGCCGGCCTCGGGGAAGAGGGCCGGGTCGACACCGTTGTAGACGGTGCGGATGCGGTCGGCGGGGGCGCCGCCGCGCTCCTCCCAGCGCCGGTTGTACTGGTTGCAGGGGGTGATGAGGTCGGCCTTGCGGTAGCCGAGGGTGTTGAGCTCGCGGTAGAAGGCGAGCATCAGGGCCTTGACGGGCCAGGGCTGCGTCTCGGTGCGGTAGCCGAGGTACCGCTCGCGCAGGTAGATGCCGTGTTCGGTCAGCAGGAAGGGGACCCCTTCGAAGTGCTGCGCGGCGAGGGCCGGCAGGGTGGCGAGGCCGCTGGAGACGGCGTGCGCCACACCACCGGGGGATATCCGGGCGGCGAGCGGGCGCAGGGCGTGTTCGAGCAGGTCGGTGGCGGTGAGGGCGTCGTGGACGGTGGGCCGGGCCGCGCGCGTCGGCAGGTGCGGCATGGCCCACGTCCACATCAGGGAGCGCAGGGCGGCCTCGGAGCGGAGGGCGGCGGTGAGCCGTCCCTGCCGGGCGAGGGCCGCCAGTTCGTACAGGCTGGTGCCGAAGTCGTAGCCGGTCCCCGGGTCGAGCAGGGAGAGCAGGAGGCATTCGTAGGTGTCGAGGAAGCGGCGGCGGTCCCGCCCCCGCGGGGCCCGGCGCGCGCGGACGGGCGCGGCCGGGCCCCGGGAGTGGCCCCAGAGGGGGAACGCGGTGTGCCGGACGACGTTGGACGGCAGGTCCCAGGTGACGGGCTCCCGTCCGCTGCCGGTGAGGGCCAGGATGTCGAAGTCCACCTCGGGCATGCCCCGGACGAGCTGGTCGCACCAGGTGCTGACCCCGCCGTGGACGTGCGGATAGGTGCCTTCGGTGAGCATGGTGACGTGACGGCCACTGCTCGGCATGTTCGGTTCCCCCCGGAACGTGCTGGGTCAGGTGGTCGGGATCGTGAGGGTGACGGCGCTCTGGAGCAGTTCGGGCGAGGTCCAGGCGGAGCGGGTGCCGGCGTAGGCCGTGCCGAAGGCGGTGGTGCCGAGGAGCAGCTTCTTGCGGGTGCCCTCGGGGGCGGTCACGGGCGCGGTGACGCCGGAGGGCGCCTTGACGGTGACGGTGGTGCCGATCCGGTAGGCGGTGACCTTCCCGGCGGCGAGGGCCTGGTCCCAGGCGGCGCGGCGGGTCAGTTCGGTGCCGACGTCCCGCTGGGCCGGGTTGACCAGGGGCGCGGAGGGCGCGAACAGGGCCCGGTAGTCGGCCAGTACGCGGTCGAGGACGGGGTAGAGGAGTCGCTCCTCGGCCAGGTTGGACTGGTGCACGTAGTGCGGGCGCGGGTCGTTGCCGAGGACGTGGGAGAGCGCGATGCGCGCCTCCTGCGGGACGATGTGGTCGGCGTAGCCGGTGGCGACGGGCAGCGGGGCGGGCAGGCAGGTGGAGGCCGGGTTGGACTCGCAGATGCCGCTGCCGCCGTCGGCGCGGGAGGTGTAGACCCAGTTGTACTCGTCGGCCATCTCGGCGGCGGTGCCCACGTTGTAGTACACGTTCATGGGGTGGCGGGGCACGGTCTTCGCGGCGCCGGAGGAGGTGCCGACCGTGCGCTGCTGCGGCTCGCGGGAGTTGTCGCTCGCGATCCACTTCACGCCGTTGTCGGCGAGCGCGCCGGCGAGGTGGGGGTTGTCGACGGGCTGCTGGGGCAGGGTCCTCAGGCCGGAGTGCTCGCCGGTGACGAGTTCGGAGCGGTCGACGGAGATGCCCTTGCGGACGGCCCAGTCGTGGTTGTCGCGGATCTGCGCGGACAGTTCGGCGCGGCTCACCCAGAGGGTGTTGCCCTTGGCGTCCGCGGCGCACCGCCAGGGCACGACGGTGGTGTCCTGGACGCAGCCGAGGAAGGGGTGGGTGTAGGTGTGGTTGATCCACCGGTACTGGGCGCGGTCGGCGACGAGCCGGTCGGTGAGCGGGTCGGAGCCGCCGTGCTCGGTCTTCCACTGCTCGCCCTGGCCGCCGTTGTAGACCATGTCGAGGGTGAGGCCGGAGGCCTTCTGCCAGGCGGCGGCGTACTGGGCGTCCGCGGCGGTCATGCGGATCGGGTCCGCGCCCTCGCCGTCGTCGCCGACGCAGTCGAAGTCGCCCGGGGTGCAGTCGCGCGCGGAGTCCCAGCGGGCGTCGGGGGCGAAGACGTCGTCGACGTGGACCGAGAGGTAGTTGCGGCTCTGGCCGAGGTGGACGCCCTGGGTCAGCCATTCGACGATGCCGCGGGCGAGGGCCCGGAACTGCCGCTGGTACTGGTTGTAGGCGAAGGTGACGACGAGTTCGCGGCGCCCGTCGGCGGCGTACTCGCCGACGAGGCTGGCCCGGCCGCCGCCGTCGACGGGGACGTCGAGGTAGCTGGTGTAGCCGGCGCGGGGGCGGCCCGCGTAGCCGTAGCTCTCGGAGACCGTCGGGTCGTTGTCCTCGAAGGTGAGGGAACCGGCGAGGTAACCGAAGGGGCCCGCCTTGCCGGCGGCGGTGACGGAGGTGGTGATCCCGTCGAGGACGCCGGACATGCCGCCCTCGCTGGTGTAGTCGAGGCCGACGCCCGGGTGCGACCAGGTGTAGGCGTCGACCTGCGGGATCCCGAAGGTCCGCTCGTACGCCCGGAGCGCGGTCTGCTCGGCGGAGTCGGGGCCGAAGGCGGTCTCGTGGGGCAGGACGACGCCCTGGTACTTGGCGCGGGGCCGCCCGTCGACGGTGTCGCTGAGGAAGGCCTGGTTCAGGACCGGCCGGTTCGGGTCGTTGAGGTCGATCCTGCGGTACGGGACGCCGGAGCCCTTCAGCTCGGCGGTGATCGCCCCGACCGCGCTGCCGCCGTCGTCGACGACGAGGACGGTGAGGTCGACGCGGGGCGCCGCCGGGGCGGTGGCGGCCTGCGCGGACGGCACGACGGTGGCGACGAGCGCTGCGGCGGCGAGGGCCGCCGTGCGGGCTATCCGGGACGCGGTGCGGGACGGGGCGCGGTCGTCCGGGGCGGTGCGGGACCCGTTTCCGGGCGTACGGATTCGGCCGGAGTCCATCGGTGGTTTCCCCCCTCTGCAGGACCGCGCCGGGCCGGGACGGGACCGGGCGGGCCTGTGAAGATGTTGCAGATGGCGCGAAGGCGAGGGTGTCGCCCTTGCGTGATTGAGGCGAGTGTGGATGGAGCTCTTCGACTTTGGCCGGTAAACATGAAAGAGACACCACGGATGAGTGAATCAACGTCGCCGTGAGCGAACCGGGTGAGCGAGCGTAGGCTCGTTCCCGGCGCTCTCCGGGCCGAAATACGATGCGGCGGGCACGGTCGGCCCATCCCTCGACCGCCACAGAACTCAATGGAAGCGAGAATTCACCACCGTGACTGCTCTCACTCTCAGCACTGCCGGCGCGGCGACGCTGCGCGCCGACGCCCTCGTGGTCGGCGTCGCCAAGTCCGGGAAGGAGCTGATCGTCGCCCCGGGCGCCGAGGCCGTCGACAAGGCCTTCGAGGGCCGGCTCGCCGCCGTCCTGGAGACCCTGGGCGCCTCGGGTGCCGAGGGTGAGGCGACGAAGCTGCCCGCCCCCGCCGGTCTCAAGGCCCCCGTCGTCCTGGCCGTCGGCCTGGGCGGTGCGCCCGAGGACGGCGAGGCGTTCGGCACGGAGACCCTGCGCCGCGCCGCCGGCACCGCCGCCCGCGCGCTCTTCGGCTCGAAGAAGGCCGCGTTCGCCCTGCCGGTCGCCGACGCCGACGCCGTCTCCGCCGTCGCGGAGGGCGCCCTGCTCGGCGCGTACGCCTTCACCGCGTACCAGGAGGTCGGCAAGGACGCGAAGCGGCCGCTGGCCGAGGTCGCCCTGCTCGGCGCCAAGCCGCGCGACAAGGCCCACAAGGCCGCCGCCGAGCGCGCCCAGGCCGTCGCGGAGGAGATCAACCGCGCCCGCGACCTGATCAACACCCCGCCGAACGACCTGACCCCGGCCGCCTTCGCCGCCGCGGTGCAGACCGCCGGCAAGGAGCACGGCCTCAAGGTCCAGGTCCTCGACGAGAAGGCGCTCGCCAAGGGCGGCTACGGCGGCATCCTCGGCGTCGGCGCCGGCTCGGAGAACCCGCCGCGCCTGGTCCGCGTCGCCTACACCCACCCGAAGGCGGAGAAGACCCTCGCCCTGGTCGGCAAGGGCATCACCTACGACTCGGGCGGCATCTCCCTGAAGCCGGCCGGCCACAACGAGACGATGAAGTGCGACATGAGCGGCGCCGCCGCCGTGTTCTCCACCGTCGTCGCCGCGGCCCGCCTCGGCCTGGAGGCCAACGTCACCGGCTGGCTGGCGCTCGCCGAGAACATGCCGTCCGGCTCCGCCACCCGCCCGGGTGACGTCCTGCGCATGTACAGCGGCAAGACCGTCGAGGTCCTGAACACCGACGCCGAGGGCCGCCTGGTCCTGGCCGACGCGCTGACCCGCGCCTCCGAGGAGCACCCGGACGCGATCGTCGACGTGGCGACCCTGACCGGCGCGATGATGATGGCGCTCGGCAGCCGCACCTTCGGCATCATGGCCAACGACGACGAGTTCCGCTCCACGATCCACGAGGTCGCGGAGGAGGTCGGCGAGGCGTCCTGGCCGATGCCGCTCCCGGCGGACCTGCGCAAGGGCATGGACTCCCCCACCGCCGACATCGCGAACATGGGCGAGCGGATGGGCGGCGGCCTGGTCGCCGGCCTCTTCCTCCAGGAGTTCGTGGGCGAGGGCATCACCTGGGCCCACCTGGACATCGCGGGCCCGGCCTTCCACGAGGGCGCCCCGTACGGCTACACCCCCAAGGGCGGCACCGGCTCCTCGGTCCGCACCCTGGTGCGCCTGGCCGAGCGGGCCGCCGAGGGCGAGCTCTGAGCACCGTGTGACCCGTGCGACGGGGACGGCCCCGGGCTGCGTGCCCGGGGCCGTCCCCGTTCGCTCCCGACGTAACCGCGACGGAATCCGCAGGCTCGCACACCGTCCGGAACCCTCCGTACGGTCGATCGGCCGTCTCGGAGGGCGGCCCCGCGTCCCGCCATCCGTCAACAAGTGCGAAGATGGGTTCTCGGCAGGACAGGGCCCCCATCACAGGGCCGAAAATATAGCGGCCGAATACCAGCCGCCGCCCGGTCATGGACGACCGGCGACGAGCGCACATGCATGGAGGACGTGACGTGGCGAACGACGCCAGCACCGTTTTCGACCTAGTGATCCTCGGCGGCGGTAGCGGCGGTTACGCCGCGGCGCTGCGCGGAGCGCAGCTGGGCCTGGACGTCGCACTGATCGAGAAGAACAAGCTCGGCGGCACCTGCCTGCACAACGGCTGCATCCCGACGAAGGCCCTGCTCCACGCCGGCGAGGTCGCCGACCAGGCGCGCGAGGCGGAGCAGTTCGGTGTCAAGGCCTCCTTCGAGGGCATCGACATCAAGGGCGTGCACAAGTACAAGGACGACGTGATCGCGGGCCTCTACAAGGGTCTGCAGGGTCTCGTCGCCTCCCGCAAGGTGACCTACATCGAGGGCACGGGTCACCTCTCCTCCCCGACCTCCGTCGACGTGGACGGCCGCCGCGTCCAGGGGCGCCACGTCCTGCTCGCCACGGGTTCCGTGCCGAAGTCGCTGCCCGGTCTGGAGATCGACGGCAACCGGATCATCACCTCGGACCACGCGCTGACCCTGGACCGGGTCCCGGAGTCCGCGATCATCCTGGGCGGCGGCGTCATCGGCGTCGAGTTCGCCTCGGCGTGGAAGTCCTTCGGCACCGACGTCACCGTCATCGAGGGCATGAAGCACCTGGTGCCGGTCGAGGACGAGAACAGCTCGAAGCTTCTTGAGCGCGCGTTCCGCAAGCGCGGCATCAAGTTCAACCTCGGCACCTTCTTCCAGTCCGCCGAGTACACCGACAACGGCGTCAAGGTCACCCTGGCCGACGGCAAGACCTTCGAGGCCGAGGTCCTCCTGGTCGCCATCGGCCGCGGCCCGGTCTCCGCCGGCCTCGGCTACGAGGAGCAGGGCGTCGCGACGGACCGCGGCTACGTCCTGGTCGACGAGTACATGCGCACCAACGTGGAGACGATCTCGGCGGTGGGCGACCTCGTCCCGACCCTCCAGCTCGCGCACGTCGGCTTCGCCGAGGGCATCCTCGTCGCCGAGCGCCTGGCCGGTCTGAAGACCGTCCCGATCGACTACGACGGCGTGCCGCGGGTGACGTACTGCCACCCCGAGGTCGCCTCCGTCGGCATCACCGAGGCGAAGGCCAAGGAGGTGTACGGCGCGGACAAGGTCGTGGCCCTGAAGTACAACCTCGCGGGCAACGGCAAGAGCAAGATCCTGAAGACCGCGGGCGAGATCAAGCTCGTCCAGGTCAAGGACGGTGCCGTGGTCGGCGTCCACATGGTCGGTGACCGCATGGGCGAGCAGGTCGGCGAAGCGCAGCTGATCTACAACTGGGAGGCGCTGCCGGCCGAGGTCGCGCAGCTCATCCACGCCCACCCGACGCAGAACGAGGCGCTCGGCGAGGCCCACCTGGCCCTGGCCGGCAAGCCGCTGCACTCCCACGACTGACGCTCACGTCATCCCAGGGCGCGACGACCACTTTCCGCAATTCGTTAGGAGCAACTGAAACCATGTCGGTTTCCGTAACCCTGCCGGCGCTCGGCGAGAGCGTCACCGAGGGCACCGTCACCCGCTGGCTCAAGGCCGAGGGCGAGCGCGTCGAGGCCGACGAGCCGCTGCTCGAGGTCTCGACCGACAAGGTCGACACCGAGATCCCCGCCCCCGCCTCGGGCATCCTGGCCTCCATCAAGGTCGCCGAGGACGAGACGGTCGAGGTCGGCGCCGAGCTGGCCATCATCGACGACGGCTCCGGCGACTCCGCCGCGGCCGAGGCCCCGGCCGCCGAGTCCGCTCCGGCGCAGGAGGCCCCGGCTCCGGAGGCCCCGCAGGCCGAGCCGTCCACCGAGACCGAGCAGCCCGCCCCGGCCCCGACGGCCGAGGCCACCTCCGGCGGCGGTTCCGCCGAGGGCACCGACGTCGTGCTGCCCGCCCTGGGCGAGTCCGTCACCGAGGGCACCGTCACCCGCTGGCTGAAGTCGGTCGGCGAGACCGTCGAGGCCGACGAGCCGCTGCTCGAGGTCTCCACGGACAAGGTCGACACCGAGATCCCGGCCCCGGCCTCCGGTGTCCTCCTGGAGATCGTCGTCAACGAGGACGAGACCGCCGAGGTCGGCGCCAAGCTGGCCGTCATCGGCGCCGCGGGCTCGGCTCCGGCCGCCGCCCCGGCCCAGGAGGCCCCGGCCCCCGAGGCCGCTCCGGCCCCGGCCCCGAAGCAGGAGGAGGCCCCCGCGGCTCCGGCCGCCCCGGCCCCGGCTCCCGCGCCGGCCGCCCCGGCCGCTCCCGCCGCCCCGGCTCCGGCTCCGGCCGCCCAGGCCCCGGCTCCGGCCGCTCCGGCCCAGGCCGCCCCGTCGATCGCCCCGGCCGTGGTCACCCCCGTCCCGTCCGCCCCGGCTCCTGCCGAGGACGGCGCGTACGTGACCCCGCTGGTCCGCAAGCTCGCCACCGAGAACGGTGTCGACCTGGCGTCCGTCAAGGGCTCCGGCGTCGGCGGCCGCATCCGCAAGCAGGACGTCCTCGCGGCGGCCGAGGCCAAGAAGGCTCCGGCTCCGGCCGCCGCCCCGGCCGCGTCCGCCCCGAAGGCTCCGGCTCCGGAGACCTCCCCGCTGCGCGGTCAGACCGTCAAGATGACCCGCATGCGCAAGGTCATCGGCGACAACATGATGAAGGCGCTGCACGGCCAGGCCCAGCTGACCTCGGTCGTCGAGGTCGACATCACCAAGCTGATGAAGCTGCGCGCCCGCGCCAAGGACGCCTTCGCCGCCCGTGAGGGCGTCAAGCTCTCCCCGATGCCGTTCTTCGTGAAGGCGGCAGCCCAGGCGCTGAAGGCCCACCCGGTCATCAACGCCCGGATCAACGAGGACGAGGGCACGATCACCTACTTCGACACCGAGAACATCGGTATCGCGGTGGACTCCGAGAAGGGTCTGATGACCCCGGTCATCAAGAGCGCGGGCGACCTCAACATCGCCGGCATCTCGAAGAAGACCGCGGAGCTGGCCGGCGCCGTGCGCGCCAGCAAGATCACGCCGGACGACCTGGCCGGCGCGACCTTCACCATCTCCAACACCGGTTCGCGCGGCGCGCTGTTCGACACGATCATCGTGCCCCCGAACCAGGTCGCCATCCTGGGCATCGGCGCCACCGTGCGCCGTCCCGTCGTGATCGACCACCCGGACCTGGGCGAGACGATCGCGATCCGCGACATGACGTACGTCGCGCTGTCCTACGACCACCGTCTGGTGGACGGCGCCGACGCCGCCCGCTACCTGACGGCCGTCAAGGCGATCCTGGAGGCCGGCGAGTTCGAGGTCGACCTCGGCCTGTAGTCGCGTGCGGGCGGGCTCCGGCCCGGCCGCAACGTAACGAGCCTCACCTGCGGCGCCCCCGTCCGGAAGTGTTTCCGGACGGGGGCGCCGCCGTATTGTCTAAGGGTCAACACTCCCCGAGGAGCCCTTCATGACCGTCCCCGTCGTCCACTCGCTGCGCGAACAGATCCGCGAGCACATCGTGGAGGGGATCGTCAGCGGCCGCTGGAAGCCGGGCGAGCGGATCGTGGAGCGCCGGATCGCGACCGAGCTGGAGGTCAGCCAGACCCCGGTCCGCGAGGCGCTGCGCGAGCTGGAGTCGCTGCGGCTGATCGAGTCGGCGCCCAACAAGGGCGTCCGGGTCCGCAACCTCACCGCGGCCGACCTGGAGGAGAGTTACCCCGTACGGGCCGGTCTGGAGCAGATCGCGGCCGAGCTGGCGGCCGGACGGCTCTCGGCGGACTGCTCGGCCCTGGAGCCGCACGTGGCGGCCCTGTACGAGGCGGACGCGGCCTCGGACGGGACGGCGCAGGTGCGGCACACGGTGGCCTTCCACCGGGAGCTGGTGAAGGCGGCCGGGAACGCCGTGCTGCTGCACACCTGGGAGACGCTCGGCATCGAGGTCTTCACGGCCCTCTCGATCCGCTGGCTGGGCACGGTCCAGAAGTCGTACGCGGAGGAGCACCAGGAGCTGGTGGAGGCCTTCCGGCGGGGCGACCCGAACATCGGCGCGCTGGTGAAGGCGCACGTCCTGGGCTGCGCGCCACGCGCCTGACGCCGCCGCCCTCCTCCTGAGCGGGTCCCTTCCGGGCCCGCTTTTCCCGTGCCCGTACGCGCGTCCGCAGACCTGCTCGCCCACACGACCCCGCACGCCCGGTCGTTCACACGTCCGCAGGCCTGCCCGCCCGCGCGTCCGCACGCCCGTTCGCCCCGCTGCCCGCGCCCCCGCTTGTCCGGTCGCCCGGACAGCCGTCCGTCCGCATCCCGGCGGCCCGCTCATCCGTGCGCGCACCCCCTCAGAAAGCCGCCCCCACCTGCGAAAACAAGGCACCGGGTGCCCTTTTTCGCGGCACCCTGTGCCGACTTTCTCGATCTGAAGAGGTTTTCGCCTTCAACCCTTTGATCGATCATCGATCGCCGGTTTACAGTCTTCGGCGGGCCACACCCGGCCCTCCGCCCTGTCCTGCCAGACAAGGCCCCATCTTCACCCCCACCTGTCCGGAAGGCGGCGATCATGACCGATCCCGTAGGCAAGATTCCGAGCGAGCTCGACCAGCTCCCGGACCGTGACACCGAGGAGACCGCCGAGTGGGCGGCCTCCCTGGACGCCGTCACCAAGGCCGCCGGCCCGCACCGGGCCGCCTACCTGATGCGCCGCACGCTCCAGCACGCCGAGGGCGCGGGCCTCGCCCTCCCCAAGCTCCTGGAGACGGACTACGTCAACACCATCCCCACCTCCGCCGAGCCGTCGGTCACCGAGTTCGGCGGCGACGAGGAGATGGAGCGGAAGATCACCGCGTGGAACCGCTGGAACGCGGCCGCGATGGTCTCCCGCGGCTCCAAGTACGGCGTCGGCGGCCACATCGCCACCTTCGCCTCCGCGGCCTGGCTGTACGAGACGGGCTTCAACCACTTCTTCAAGGGCAAGGAGTCGCAGGACGCCCCCGGCTCCGGCGACCAGCTCTACATCCAGGGCCACGCCTCCCCCGGCATCTACGCCCGCGCCTTCCTCGACGGACGCCTGAACGAGGCGCACCTCGACAACTTCCGGCAGGAGTCCGGCGGCAACGGCCTGCCCTCCTACCCCCACCCGCGCCGCCTCCCCTGGCTGTGGGAGTTCCCGACCGTCTCCATGGGTCTGGGCCCGCTCTCCGCGATCTACCAGGCGCGCTTCAACCGCTACCTGACCAACCGCGCCATCAAGGACGTCTCCGCCTCCCACGTGTGGGCGTTCCTCGGCGACGGCGAGATGGACGAGCCCGAGTCGACCGCGGCCCTCGCGCTCGCGGCCCGCGAGGGCCTGGACAACCTGACCTTCGTCATCAACTGCAACCTGCAGCGCCTCGACGGCCCGGTCCGCGCCAACTTCAAGATCGTGCAGGAGCTGGAGGCCCAGTTCCGCGGCGCCGGCTGGAACGTCGTGAAGTCGCTGTGGGGCAACGCCTGGGACGAGCTGTTCGCGCTCGACACCACCGGCGCCCTGGTCCGCCGCCTCCGCGAGGTGCCGGACGCGCAGGTCCAGACGTACCAGACCCGCGACGCCGCCTACATCCGCCAGGACTTCTTCGGCAAGGAGCCGGCGCTCGCCGAGATGGCGAAGCTGCTGAGCGACGACAAGATCCTGGAGTGCTTCCACCTCTCCCGCGGCGGCCACGAGCCGCGCAAGGTGTACGCCGCGTACAAGGCCGCCCTGGAGTTCAAGGGCGCGCCGACGGTCATCCTCGCGCAGACCGTCAAGGGCTTCACCCTCGGTGAGGGCTTCGCGTCGAAGAACGCGAACCACCAGATGAAGAAGCTCTCCACGGACGAGTTCAAGAACATGCGGGACCTGCTCGGACTGCCCATCTCG
This sequence comes from Streptomyces sp. NPDC055632, assembly GCF_053618675.1. Taxonomy (NCBI): domain Bacteria; kingdom Bacillati; phylum Actinomycetota; class Actinomycetes; order Kitasatosporales; family Streptomycetaceae; genus Streptomyces; species Streptomyces sp. NPDC055632. Next base: position 86,423 of record NZ_JBSHHY010000014.1, read on the forward strand.
GACGCGCAGTTCGTCGACGGCCAGGTGCCCTACGGCCACCCCGGCGCCGACTCCCCCGAGGTCCGCTACCTCCAGGAGCGCCGCGCGGCCCTCGGCGGCCCGGCCCCGGCCCGCCGCGTGCACCCGCTGGCCCCGCTGCCGGCCCCGGCCGAGAAGGCGTTCAGCGTCTTCGACAAGGGCTCCGGCAAGCAGTCGATGGCCACGACGATGGCGTTCGTCCGCCTGGTGAAGGACCTGATCCGCGACAAGGAGACCGGCAGGCGCTGGGTCCCGATCGTCCCGGACGAGGCCCGCACCTTCGGCATGGAGAGCCTCTTCCCGTCGCTCGGCATCTACTCGCCGAAGGGCCAGACGTACGAGCCGGTCGACCGCGACCAGCTGATGTACTACAAGGAGGCCAAGAACGGCCAGATCCTCAACGAGGGGATCACCGAGGCCGGTTCGATGGCCGACTTCATCGCCGCTTCCACCGCGTACTCCACGCACGGCGAGGCGATGATCCCGTTCTACATCTTCTACTCGATGTTCGGCTGGCAGCGCACCGCCGACCAGATGTGGCAGCTCGGCGACCAGCTCGGCCGCGGCTTCCTCGTCGGCGCGACCGCCGGCCGAACCACCCTGACCGGTGAGGGCCTCCAGCACGCCGACGGCCACTCGCCGGTGATCGCGGCCACCAACCCGGCGGCCCTGACGTACGACCCGGCGTTCGCCTACGAGGTCGCGGCCATCGTCAAGGAGGGTCTGCGCCGGATGTACGGCGAGGCCGCCGAGGGCGAGGACCAGGACGTCTTCTACTACCTCACGGTCTACAACGAGCCGATGCCGCAGCCCGCCAAGCCGGCCGGGATCGACGAGGGCATCGTCAAGGGCCTGTACCGCTTCAACACGGCCGAGTCCGCCGGGGTCGACCTGCCCGCGAACCCCTCCCGCATCCAGCTCCTCTCCTCCGGCACGGCCATCCACTGGGCCCTGGAGGCGCAGAAGCTGCTCGCCGCCGAGTGGGGCGTGGCCGCCGACGTGTGGTCCGCGACCTCCTGGACGGAGCTGCGGCGCGACGCCCTGGAGGCGGACGCGGCGCTGCTGCGCGGCGAGGAGCGGGTGCCGTACGTCCGCGAGGCCCTGGCGGGCGCCGAGGGCCCGGTGCTCGCGGTCTCCGACTACATGCGCCAGGTCCCGGACCAGATCGCGCAGTGGGTCGAGCAGGACTGGTCCTCGCTGGGCGCCGACGGCTTCGGCCTCTCGGACACCCGAGACGCGGCCCGCCGCCACTTCGGCGTCGACGCGCAGTCGATCGTCGTCGCGGCGCTCGCGCAGCTCGCGCGGCGCGGCGAGGTGCAGGCGTCGGCCGTGAAGGAGGCGCGCGAGCGCTACGGCCTGTAAGGGTCCTCCGGTCCGGACGGGGCGGGCGGCACGCATGATGGAGTCATGCGCGCCGCCCGCCTCATCAAGTTGGTCCTGCTGCTCCAGTCCCGCCCGTCGATGACGGCGGCCGAACTCGCCGCCGAACTGGAGGTGTCGGAGCGGACGGTCGCCCGGGACGCCCTCGCCCTCTCGGAGGCGGGGGTGCCGGTGTACGCGGACCGGGGCAGGGCCGGCGGGTACCGGCTCGTCGACGGCTACCGCACGCGGCTCACCGGGCTCGCCCGGGGCGAGGCGGAGGCGCTGTTCCTGTCCGGACTGCCGGGCGCGCTGCGGGACATGGGCCTGGAGGACGCGGCCTCGGCGGCCCGGCTGAAGGTGTCGGCGGCGCTGCTCCCCTCGCTGCGGGACGCGCCCCGCACGGCGGCCCAGCGCTTCCACCTGGACGCGCCCGGCTGGTACCAGGAGCCGGTGACCCCGGAACTGCTGCCCGCGCTCGCGGAGGCGGTCTGGGACGACCGGTGCGCCCGGGTGCGCTACCGGCGCGGGGACGGCACGGAGGTGGAGCGGGAGCTGCGGCCGTACGGGCTCGTCCTGAAGGCGGGCGTCTGGTACGCGTGCGCGTGGACGGACGGTTCGTTCCGTACGTACCGGGTGGACCGGTTCACGGCGGTGGCGGTGGGCGGGGAGCGCTTCGAGCGGGACCCGGACTTCGACCTGCCCGCGTTCTGGTCCGTCCGCTCCCTGGAGTTCACCCGTTCCCTGCTCCGGTCCGAGGCCGTGCTGCTCCTCACGGAGGAGGGGGCGCGGCGGCTGCCGTACGTGACGGACCGGGCGGCGGCCGAGGAGGCGCTCGCGGCGGCCACGGCGGAGGCCGACGGCCGCCTCCGGGCGACCCTGCGCGTGGAGAGCGAGGAGGTCGCCTTCGCGCAGCTCCTGGGCCTGGGCCCGGAGGCCGAGGTGACGGCCCCGGCCGCGCTCCGGGAGCGGTTCGCGGAGGCGGCGCGGGGCCTGGGGCGGCTGTACGGGTGAGGCCCATCGGCGCCTGGGAAGGCCGTACGGACAGGGCCCGCCGGTGCCTGGGGAGGCCGTAGAGATAGGACCCACCGGTACCTGGGGGCTGTACCGACAGAACCCGGCGGGTTCTATCGGTAGTCGTCCACCGACGCGTTCTCGTCCGTCTCCTTGGCGACGATGAAGCCCCACGCGTCCGGCCGCGAGCCGTCCGCGTCCGTGAAGCCGTACTCCTTCGCGAGCTGTCCGCTGGAGAGGGAGCGGCCGTTCCAGCGGGCCCGGTCGGGGTCGGCGGCGAGGGCCGCGACCGCGCGGCCGACGTAGACCGGGGACTCGGCGACGGCGAAGTCGGGAAGCTTCTCGGCGGCGTCGCGCCAGTTCTCCTCGGTCACGCCGAAGTGGTCCAGCATCTGCTCCGAGCGGAGCCAGCCGGGGGTGAGCGCGACGGCCGTGCCGCCGGACGGCTCCAGTTCGCGGGCGAGGCCGAAGGCCATCCGGATCGGGGCGTTCTTGGCGAGGTCGTAGTAGACGTTCTCGCGGTAGCGGGTGGCGTTGTACTCCTGGGTGCCGTCGGTGACCTCGACGAGGAGGCCGCCGGGGTTCCGGGTGAGCAGCGGAGCGGCGGCCGCGCTGGTGATCAGGTGGCTCTTCACGCCCAGCTCCAGCATGCGCAGGCCGTCGGCGAGGTCCACCTCCCAGATCTTCTTCCCGAAGCCGGCGACGACCAGGTGTTCGCCGCCCCAGATGTCGTTGACGAGGACGTCGAGGCGGCCCCGCTCGCGGTCGATCCGGTCGATCAGGGCGCGCACCTGTTCGGGCTCCAGGTGGTCGGTGGGGACGGCGACGCCCTCGCCGCCGGCGGCCGTCACCAGTTCGGCGGTCTCCTCGATGGTCTCGGTGGTCCGGCCGACCTCGCTGACCTTCTCGCGGGTGGTGCGCCCGGTGACGTAGACGGTGGCTCCGGCGGTGCCGAGCTGGACGGCGATGGCCCGTCCGGCACCCCGGGTGGCCCCGGCGACCAGGCAGATCCGTCCGCGCAGGGGCTTGCTGTCGGTTGTCTCGGTGCTCATGGACCTCACCCTGGCAGGAAAGCCGGACATCTTCTGTCCGGATTCCGTCCGAATTCATTTCCGGCTTTCCGGGTGCGTCGTCCCCGCCGGGGCAGGATGCTGGTCCCGTGATGGACGAGACCGAGTTCTGGAAGATCATCGACGCCGCCCGGGAGGACGCCGAGGGCGACGCCGAGGAGCAGGCGGACCTGCTGGTGGAGAGGCTGACCCGGCTGGACCCCGACTCGGTGCTCGACTACGCGCGCCACTTCGAGGCCCGCTACAACCGCGCGTACCTCTGGGACCTGTGGGGCGCGGCGGCCGTGCTGTTCGACGGGGCGGGCGAGGAGGTCTTCGACTCCTTCCGCTGCTGGCTGATCGGCCAGGGCCGGGAGGTGTACGAGGGGGCCGTGCACGACCCGGACGCGCTCGCGGAGCTGCTCGACGACTTCGACGTGGAGATCGACGGGGACGGCGAGGAGATCGGTTTCGCGGCGGACGAGGCGTACGAGGCGCTGACCGGCGCCGAGACGCCGGACCTGGGCATTCCGATGCCGGGGGGCGAGCCGCTCGGGACCCCGCTCGACCTGGCGGACGACGAGGACCTGGCGGTCCGCTTCCCCCGGCTGTGGGAGCGCTTCGGCACGGGGTGACCGGGGCGGGCCGGATCCGGCCGGGGCCGGCTCCGGGGCCGGCTCCGGACATGGCTTACGGGACCGGCTCCGGGCGGGCTCAGAAGTGGGTGCCGCCGTCGACGCGGACCTCGGTGCCGGTGATGAACCCGCCGTCCTCGCTCGCCAGCATCGCGACGACGCCCGCGACGGTCTCGGGACCGGCGAAGCCCTGTCCGAGCGCGGGGGCGAGCTTCACGAAGAGCGCCATGTCGGCGTCGGCGGGGAGGCCGGGGCCGACGGAACGGCGGCTGGCGCCGGTGCCGTCGGTCATGCCGGAGGAGATGGAGCCCGGCTGGACGGCGGTGAAGCGGATGCCCCGCCCGGCGTACTCGGCGGCGAGCGCGTGGGTCATGGACTGGATGCCGCCCTTGCTGGCCGCGTAGGCGGACATGTACGGGTGGGCGAACGCCGCCGAGGTGGAGGAGAAGTTCACGACGGCCGGGCCGTCGCCCTCCAGGAGGGCCGGGATCGCCTCGCGTATCACCAGGAAGGTGCCGGTGAGGTTGGTCCGGATCACCTGCTCGAAGGCGTCGAGGGTGGTCTCGTGGGTGTGCGAGGAGCGCAGGATCCCGGCGGCGTTGACCAGGACGTCCAGGCCGCCGAGCGCCTCGACGGCGGCGGCGACGCCAGCCCGTACGGAGGCCTCGTCGGCGACGTCCAGGAGGACGGTGGTGAGGCGGACGGCGGCGTCGCCGGCCTTGTCGGCGGTGTCCTTGAGGCCGTCCTCGCTGATGTCGGCGGCGACGACCCGGCCGCCCTCGGCGAGCACGCGCAGGACGGTGGCCTGGCCGATGCCGGAGCCGCCGCCGGTGACGAGCGCGCGGCGTCCTTCGTAACGGGTGAGGTGGTTCATGGGGGGCGGCCTCTCGATGACGGTCTTCACGGGCTTTAGGGGCTTTAGAAGCTTTGGGGGCTTCACGAGCCTCACGGGTGGAGCACTGTCACGGTACGCCCATGTGGCACGTTTTGCCATCTCTGCACGACGCGCACGCTTGGCAGTCACGGGCGTACGCTGGGTGGGTGAGCGACAAGACGCCCTCCCGGGCCCCCTCCCTGACGGAGCGCCGCAAGGCCGCCACGCAGCTCGACATCGCCCGCGCGGCCGTCGAGCTGTTCACCGAGCGCGGCCCGGACGACACCACGGCCGAGGACGTCGCCCTGCGGGCCGGGGTCGCGCTGCGCACCTTCTACCGCTACTTCCGCTCCAAGCAGGACGCCGTCGCCCCGCTCCTCGCGGGCGGCGCCGACCGCTGGCGCGCCGACCTGGCCGCCACCGCGCCGGGCACGCCCCTGGCCGAAGCCCTGGAGCGGTCCGTCACCGCGTCGCTGACCCCGGCGGACGCGGAGGCCGAGGAGGAGCTGCGCAGGACCCGGGGCCTGCTGCGCGCGGCCGCCGGGGACCCCGCCCTGCGGGCCGTCTGGTACCGGGTCAACCAGGAGTCCGAGGAACGGCTGCGCGAGGTCCTCGCCGGGCTCGCGGGGCCGGGCGCCGACCCGCTGGAGGTACGGCTCGTGGCGGCGGCGGCCACGGACGCGATCCGGATCGCCCTGGAGGGCTGGGCGGAGCCGGAGGGCGAGCCGCCGGTGCGCGGCGAGGGCTCCCCGGCGGCCCTGGCGGTCCACTGCCTGCGCGAGCTGACGGGCGGGATCGGGATGTCGAGGAGGTGACGGGCCTTCTCGGAGGCGCGGGGCCCTCCCGGAAGGGCAGGGCGCTACCAGAAGGGGCGGCGCTCTCCCGGAAGAGCAGGGCTCCACCAGAAGGGCGGGATCCTCTCGGAGGGCCGGGCCCTCTCAGCCCACCAGCGACCGCCCCATGCACACGTCGTCCACGTACCGCCCGTCGATCAGGAACTCCCCCGGCAGGACGCCCTCCACCGCGAAGCCCTCGGAGGCGTAGAGCGCGCGGGCCGGGGCGTTGTGGCCGAGGACCCGCAGGGTGAGGCGGGTGGCGCCCCGCTCCCGCGCCCGGTCCATGGCGGCCCGCAGCAGCCCCCGGGCGACGCCCTCGCCCCGGGCGGACTCGGCGACCACCAGGCCCTGGATCTGGAGCACGTGCGCGTGGGAAGCGAGCGGGATGGGCTGCGCGACCCGGACGTAGCCGACGAGCGCGCCCCCGCGCACCGCCACCAGGTAGTCCTCGGGGAGGTGCCGCTCGTCGAAGAAGGGGCCGTACGGCGGGACCGGCGCGGGCACCACCGCGTGGAGCGTGGACCAGGTGACCCGGTCCAGGACGCCGAGCCCGGCGTCGTCGCCGTGGACGGCGACGCGTATCAGCGTCTCGGGCGCGTTCGTCTCCGGCTCGGTCATGACCGTCACTGTGCCATGTCCCGGCCGGAAGGGGGCAGGATGGCCCCATGCAGCGTTCCGCCTCCCGCAAGCGCGTCGCCGTCACCGGCGCCTCCGGTCTCATCGGCTCGGCCCTGGTCCGCTCCCTGCGCGCCGACGGCCACGACGTCCTCCGTCTCGTCCGCCGCGCGGCCCGTACCGCCGACGAGGTCGAGTGGGATCCCGCGCGGCTGTACGTGGACGCCGCCGGGCTCGTCGGCGTGGACGCCGTCGTGCACCTGGCGGGCGCCGGGGTCGGCGAGCGCCGCTGGACCGAGGCGTACAAGAAGGAGATCCGGGACAGCCGGGTGCTCGGCACGACGGCGATCGCGCAGGCGCTCGCCTCGCTCGCGGAGCCGCCGGAGGTGCTGGTGTGCGGCACGGCGCTCGGCTGGTACGGGGACACCGGCAGCCGCGCGGTCGACGAGGGCGCCCCGGCGGGGACGGGCTTCCTGCCCTCGGTCTGCGTGGAGTGGGAGGCCGCGGCGGCCCCCGCCGAGGAGGCCGGCATCCGGGTCGCCTATGCCCGCACCGGCCTGGTGGTGGCCCGTGAGGGCGGGGCGTGGGGGCGGCTCTTCCCGGTCTTCCGCGCGGGGCTCGGCGGGCGGATGGGCGACGGCCGCCAGTACTGGTCCTTCATCTCCCTGCACGACGAGGTGGCCGCCCTGCGCCACCTGGTCGACACGGCCTCCCTGTCGGGGCCGGTGAACCTGACCGCTCCCGACCCGGTCACCAACCGCGAGGTGACGGCGGCGATGGGCCGGGTGCTGGGCCGGCCGGCCCTCTTCACGGTCCCGGCGCCGGCCCTGCGGATCGTGCTCGGGGACTTCGCGCAGGACGTGCTGGGCAGTCAGCGGGTGCTGCCGGGGCGCCTGTTGGAGAGCGGCTTCGACTTCGCGTTCCCGACGATCGACGACGCGATCCGGGCCGCCGCCCGCTGACGCGCCCCTCCCCGGGCCCCCCGGGCCCTCCCACCGGCCCCCTCCGTGCTCCCCCGTGCCGCGCGCACCCCGGTGCGCGCTCCTGGCACCCGTGGGAGCGCTGCCTAGGCTCGACGCGGACCGTGAACTCCGGCATTCCGGAGGCCCGTTGGGGGCATAGGCCTCCCACCGGCCGCGCCGACCTGGGGAGGGGCACGTGCTCAGCAGCGCAGACAACACCGTCAGCAGCACGGAAAACACCATCAGCACAGTCACCACGGAGGACACCGGCGGGAGCGTCGACGTCGTGGTCGTGGGGGCCGGGGCGGCGGGTCTCGCGGCCGCCCACCGGCTGACCCGCGCCGGACTCTCCGTCGCCGTCCTGGAGGCGGAGCCGTGGATCGGGGGCCGGATGGCGACCGCGTCCGTCGACGGCTTCCTGCTCGACCGGGTGGGCGGACCGCTCACCCTGTCGCACGAGGAGCTGCGGACCCTGCCGGGGCTCGGCGGCCTCGCGCTGCGCCCCTTCGCCCCGGGGGTCCTCGTGCACAGCGACGGCCGGTACGCGCGGTGGGGCGCCCCGCACCCGCGCCGGACGGCCGGAGCGCCCCGGGCGACGGGCGGCCGGAGCGTGGGGGGAGCGTTCAGCGTGGCGCGCGCCCTCGCGAGCGCCCCCCGGCATCCGGCGGCCTCGCTCGACCAGGCGCGGCTCGGCGCGTCCCTCGTGCGGCTCGCCGCGACCCCGACGCAGCGGATCCTCGCCCGGCCCGAGCGGACCGCGCGCGAGGCCCTGAACGCGCGGCTGCCCGCCCGGACCGTCCAGGGGGTGCTGCGGCCGCTGCTCGCGGCGCTCCTGGCCGACCCGGACCTCGGCACGTCGAGCCGGCGGGCGGACCTGGCGCTGCGCGGCTTCGCCCGGGGGCGGCTCGCGGTGCCGGAGGGCGGTGCGGCGGCGCTCCCGGAGCTGCTCGCAGCCGGGCTGCCGCCGGGCACGGTCCGTACCGGCGTACGGGTCACGGAGGCGTCCGTCTCCCGGGTCACGACGGCGGAGCACGGGGTGTTCCGCTGCCGCTCGGTGGTCCTGGCCACGGGGGCGCGCACGGCGGCGGCGCTCCTTCCGGGGCTGCGGACGCCCGCGTTCCACCCCGTCACGGTCCTGCACCACACGGCCCCGGTCGCGCCCGCCGGCGACCCGGTGCTGCTCCTGGAGTCGGACCCGGGCGGGCCGGTGGCCCACACGGCCGTGATGAGCGCGGTCGACCCGGGCCGCGTCCCGGCGGGCCGGACCCTGATCACCTCGACGGTGCTCGGGACGCCGCCGGACGACACGGAGCGGCGGGTCCGCAAGCACCTCGCCACGCTGTACGGCACGTCGACCGACGAGTGGGAGCTGCTGGCGCTCCGGCACACCCCGGACGCGGTCCCGGCGATGCCGCCCCCGCACGACGGGCACCGCTCGGTCCGGCTGCTCGCGGGCCTCTACGTCTGCGGCGACCACCGCGCCACGAGCACCTCCCGGGGCGCCCTCACCTCGGGCCACCGCGCGGCCGACGCCCTCCTGACGGACCTGGGCGTACGCCTCCCGGCGGAGCCCCTGGCGACGGAGGCCGCCTAAGGCCTGTCGGGCGGACGGCTGACGACTGACAGCGGACGGCTGACAGCTGACGGCTGACGGCTGACGGCTGACGGCTGACGGCTGACGGCTGACGGCTGACGGCTGACGGCGGATCGGAGCCGAGTACGCGCCCCGATCCGCCCGACGGGCCCCGGATCAGCCGATCGCCGCCACCCGGTCGCGGTAGGTGCGGGCCGGGGCCGCGTCGCGGTAGGGCTCCAGGCGGCGTTCGAAGTCGCGCACGTACTCGGCGGCGCGGGCCGAGCGCATCTCGGAGGCCTCCCTGGCGGCCTCGGCGCCGAGCGCGCAGGCCTGCTCCAGTTCGCCGAGGGCGAGCCGGGAGGTGGCGAGGACGACCCGGCAGAAGAGGCGGCTGCGGGCGAAGCCGGGGGCGCGGAGCTGGAGGGAGCGCTCGGCATGCTGGGCGGCGGTCCGGTACTGCTGGAGGTCGCGGTGGCAGTGCCCGAGCTCGTCGGCGAGCTGCGCCTCGTCGAAGGTCCGGGCCCAGTACGGCACCTCGTCGCCGGGCCGGGCCGCCTCCAGGGCCCGTTCGGCCCGCACGAGGGAGGCGCTGCACACCCGTGCCTCCCCCAGGACGGCGTGGCCGCGCGCCTCGACCGCGTGCAGCATCGCCTGGACGACGGGCGGCGCGGCGGGCCCGACGCCCTGCTGGGCGACCCGGGCGAGCTGCACGGCCTCCCGTCCGTGGCCGAGGTAGACGGCCTGGCAGCTCATGGTGAGGAGCACGTACGAGCCGTACGCCCGGTCCCCGGCGGCCTGCGCGAGGCGCAGCGCCTGGACGAAGTAGCGCTGGGCGAGGCCGTGGGCGGCGATGTCGTACGAGGTCCAGCCCGCGAGCCGGGTGAGGTCGGCGACGGCGGCGAAGAGGCGGCGGCCGGTGGACTCGCCGTACGTGCCGCGCAGCATCGGCTCGGCCTCGTGCTCCAGGTAGCGGACGAGGGCCTGGCGGGCGTGGCCGCCGCCGTAGGCGTGGTCGAGGGTGCGGAAGAGCTCGGCGACCGAGCGGAGGGCGGCGATGTCGCCGCTGGAGACCCGCTGTCCGGGCCCCCGGTCCGTGCCGCGCTGGCGGGGCACGGAGAAGCGGCCCTGGGCCGGGACCCGGGGGTCGTGCGGGGGCGTTCCGGCGGAGGCGCGGGAGGGGACGGGTTCGCCGCGCGCCACCCGTTCGTCGGCGCGGCCGATCAGCCAGTCCCGGCTGGGGACGACCAGGCCCGCCGGGGTGAAGGCGATCTTGCGGAGTTCGGCGTGGCTGCCGGAGTCCTTGCGCCACAGGCCGCTGACGATGTCGACGGCCTCCTCGGGGGTGGCGGCGAACTCCAGGCCCGCGTAGACGGGCGCGCAGGCGTCGAGGCCGAGGTCCTGGGCGGAGAGCCGGCGGCCCAGGCGGCGGGTGAAGACCTCGGCGATGAGGGCGGGGGTGGTGCCGCGCGGCTGCTGGCCGCGGAGCCAGCGGGTCACGGAGGTCTTGTCGTACCGCAGGTCGAGGCCGTGTTCCAGGCCCAGCTGGTCCACCCGTCTGGCGAGGCCCGCGTGGGAGAACCCTGCTTCGGCGATGAGCGCGGCGAGCCGGCTGTTCGGGATGCGCTGCGGGGGTCGTTCCGTCATGAGCTGTGCGGTCTCCTGTTTTCCGGGCCCGGGCGGCACCCCTTCGGACCCTCCTGGAACGGCGTGAATTTAGCGGCCCCCACGGTCCGTACCGCCACCTTCGCCCCACATTCATCCGATCGTGTGAGGATTGGCGGCATCGCTGACGTGGGCGCCCGCGTCCGCACCCGTCCGCCCGCCGGAGGGGCGGCCCCGGCGCCGCCGTACAGTGGCATGGGCGCGAATGACGCATGGTGCCGAGCCGGCCCGGGATGATCCCCGGTCCCCGGAATCCCGGCGCAGGAGGAGGCAAGGCCGTGAGTGAGCTGCGATTCGTCCGTCTCGGCTTCGGCGACGAGGCCGTCGACTACCAGGTGGCCTGGGACAAGCAGCGCGAGGTGCACGCCGCGCGGTTCGCCGACGAGATCGAGGACACCTGTCTGCTCCTGGAGCACCCGCCGGTCTACACGGCCGGCCGGCGCACGGCGGAGAGCGAGCGCCCCCTGGACGGGACGCCGGTGGTGGACGTGGACCGCGGCGGGAAGATCACCTGGCACGGGCCCGGCCAGCTGGTCGGCTATCCGATCATGAAGCTGCCCCGCCCGGTGGACGTCGTCGCGCACGTGCGCCGTCTGGAGGAGGCCCTGATCCGCACGGCCGCCGAATTCGGCCTGGAGACGACGCGGATCGAGGGCCGCAGCGGGGTGTGGATCCTCGGGGACCCGGTCGAGCACCGGCCGTCGCTCGGCGGGCTCTCCCTCGACTTCGACCCGCGCCTGACCGACGAGGAGTTCGACCCGCGCCTGAACGGGCCGGAGTACGCGCCCTCCAACGCCGGCCAGCGCCGCGAGGACCGGAAGCTGGCGGCGATCGGCATCCGGGTCGCCAAGGGCGTCACGATGCACGGCTTCTCGCTCAACGTGAACCCGGACAACGCCTGGTTCGACCGGATCATCCCGTGCGGCATCCGCGACGCGGGCGTCACCTCGTTCGCCAACGAGCTGGGCCGGGACGTCACGGTCCGGGAGGTGCTCCCGGTCGTGGAGAAGCACCTGCGGGAGGTCCTGGAGCACGCGGAGCTCAAGCCGCGGGCCGTGGAGCCCGCGTCCGCCTGACCCCGGGCCGCCGCGTCCACACGGCCCCAGGAATGCGGGGCGATGGCCAGAGGTTGGCCGGACGTAGGCAGGCATGGAAGCCACGGGCGTACCCTGGTGTACGCCGAAGAATCGAAGCTACAGGAGCCGATGTGTCCGCAGTCGCACCCGACGGACGCAAGATGCTGCGCCTGGAGGTCCGGAACGCCCAGACCCCCATCGAGCGCAAGCCCGAGTGGATCAAGACACGGGCGAAGATGGGGCCCGAGTACACGAAGATGCAGGGCCTCGTGAAGAGCGAGGGCCTGCACACGGTCTGCCAGGAGGCGGGCTGTCCCAACATCTTCGAGTGCTGGGAGGACCGCGAGGCGACCTTCCTCATCGGCGGCGACCAGTGCACCCGGCGCTGCGACTTCTGCCAGATCGACACGGGCAAGCCCGAGGCCCTCGACCGCGACGAGCCGCGCCGCGTGGGCGAGTCGGTCGTCACGATGGACCTGAACTACGCCACGATCACCGGCGTCGCGCGCGACGACCTGGAGGACGGCGGCGCCTGGCTGTACGCCGAGACCGTGCGCCAGATCCACCAGCAGACGGCGGGCCGCGAGGCCGGCCGTACGAAGGTCGAGCTGCTCGCCCCCGACTTCAACGCGGTGCCGGAGCTCCTGGAGCAGGTCTTCGACTCCCGCCCCGAGGTCTTCGCGCACAACGTGGAGACGGTGCCGCGCATCTTCAAGCGCATCCGCCCCGGCTTCCGGTACGAGCGCTCCCTGGACGTCATCACGCGGGCGCGTGACTACGGTCTGGTCACGAAGTCGAACCTGATCCTCGGCATGGGCGAGACCCGCGAGGAGATCAGCGAGGCGCTCCAGCAGCTGCACGACGCGGGCTGCGAGCTCATCACGATCACGCAGTACCTGCGCCCCTCGGTCCGCCACCACCCGGTGGAGCGCTGGGTGAAGCCGCAGGAGTTCGTGGAGCTGAAGGAGGAGGCCGACGAGATCGGCTTCTCCGGCGTGATGTCGGGCCCGCTGGTCCGTTCGTCGTACCGCGCGGGGCGTCTGTACCAGCAGGCGAGGGAGAAGCGGGCGGCCACGCAGAGCGCGTGAGCCGGTGCGCCGATCCCCGTGTGAATCCGAGCACAAGTAGTTACCGGCCGGTAGTGGCCGGATCCGGTGCGGTCCGCACGACCCCGCAGCTCAGCGGGGCCGTACGGGCCGCACCGACGTTTCCGCACTGGGCCGACCGGCCGCACCGACGTTTCATCAGTGTTTGACCGTCGGGTCACGTCCTGGTAACACCGATCTGTGAGCCTGGTTTCACCCACCGCCACCGCCCGCTCACACCCCCGCCTCGTCTCACCCGCCATCGAGGGAGGACCCCGCCATGCCGGCCGCATCGACGCATGTCCGCGTCACCGCGATCCCGTCCGTCACCGACGCACTGAGGGCCGTGGAGTCGCTGCTCCTGGGCTCGGGCCAGCGCACCGCCCGGCGCAACGCCTGGAACTCCGTCCTGGAGGACCGGCGCCGCGCCAAGGACCGGGTCGAGGCCCAGCGCGTGATGGAGGTCGCGTCGGGCCGCGCTTCCCGGGCCACGTAAACTTCAGGACATGGCGAGGAAGGCAAACACGAGCAGCGCTGACGCTGCCAACCCCGGGCGACTGAAGCAGATCGCCCTCACGTACAAGATGACCCGGAAGGCCGACCCGAAGGTCGGTCTCGTCGTCGCGGGCGTGGGCATCGGCGTACTCGGTGTCCTCCTCGCGATCGGCTTCCTCATCGGTCATCCGGTCTACCTGGGCATCCTGGGCTTCGTCCTGGGCCTCCTGGCGGCGGCCGTCGTCTTCGGACGGCGCGCCGAGACAGCGGCCTTCGGGCAGATGGAGGGCCAGCCGGGCGCGGCGGCGGCGGTGCTGCAGAACGTCGGGCGCGGCTGGACGACGACCCCCGCGGTCGCGATGAACCGCAACCAGGACGTCGTGCACCGCGCGGTCGGCCGGGCGGGCATCGTCCTGGTCGCCGAGGGCAACCCGAACCGGGTCAAGGCGCTCCTCGCGGCCGAGAAGAGGCGCATGAACCGCGTCGTGGTGGACGTGCCCGTGCACGACATCATCGTCGGCGACGGCGAGGGCCAGGTGCCGCTGAAGAAGGTCCGCACGACCATGCTGAAGCTGCCCCGGGTGCTCTCCGGACCGCAGGTGACCGCCGCCAACGACCGGCTGCGGGCGATGGGCGACCTGATGAGCAACATGCCGCTGCCGAAGGGTCCGATGCCGAAGGGCATGCGGATGCCGCGCGGCGGAAAGATGCGCTGACGCGCCCGACCGAACACGTGAGAGGGGCTCCGGACCGTGCGGTCCGGAGCCCCTCTCGCGTACCCGGGGCGTCAGATGCGGACCTGGACGGCGCCGGAGAGGCGGTCGTGGAGGCCGCGGCCGTCGCGGTCCCAGATCAGGGCCGGGATCGCCAGGCAGACGAGGACGGAGCGGAGCACCACGCGGAGGAGGCCGAGACGGCCGCCGCGCACGGAGACCACCCGCAGGCCGAAGAGCCGCTTGCCCGGCGTGGAGCCGACGGTGCCGACCGTCAGGACGCTCAGGACGAGCAGGATGACGAGGGCCCAGTTGCCGGTGGCCTGGTTGTAGCCGTCGGTGACCAGGCCGTATGCGATCAGCATGCAGAGGGCCCAGTCGACGGCGAGGGCGCCGAGGCGCCGCCCGGGGCGGGCGATCGAGCCGGGTCCCTCCTCGGGCAGCCCGAGCTGCTGACCTCGGTAGCCGAAGTCGACGCCTGCGTCCTCGGCCGCCGCGCGGGGGCCGGAGAGCCAAGATCCGATTGCTTGCCTGTTGTCCACCCGACCACGGTACTGTGCCCGTTTTCGATCTCTTCGGCCCGGGTAGCGGGTGGAGGTCCGAGGACCCCCTGGCGGCGGGAACGGACCCACGCCCGGAGCACGACCGGCACCCACCCCGGTTAACTTCGACGAAACAATTGGGTCATGCTTGAGAAATCCCGTCTGCCTATGGTCGGGTCCAGCGTGTGCCACCGCACTGGCCGCACGACCGAGCTGCAAACCCCGCCCCTCCCCGGGCCGGGAGTAGGAGGAGTGGGATGTCCCAGACGAACGGGTTCCAGAACGCCGAAGAGGCCCAGAAGTTCATCAAGGACAACGACGTCAAGATGGTCGACGTCCGGTTCTGCGACCTTCCGGGTGTGATGCAGCACTTCACGATCCCCGCCTCGGCCTTCGACCCGTCGGAGGAGCTCGCCTTCGACGGCTCGTCGATCCGCGGCTTCCAGGCGATCCACGAGTCCGACATGGCGCTGCGCGCGGACCTGTCGACGGCCCGTGTGGACCCCTTCCGCCGTGACAAGACGCTGAACATCAACTTCTTCATCCATGACCCGATCACGGGCGAGCAGTACAGCCGCGACCCCCGGAACATCGCGAAGAAGGCCGAGGCCTACCTCGCCTCCACCGGCATCGCCGACACCGCCTTCTTCGGCCCCGAGGCCGAGTTCTACGTCTTCGACTCGGTGCGCTTCGAGACCTCGGCGAACCAGGGCTTCTACCACATCGACTCCGAGGCCGGCGCCTGGAACACCGGTGCGGTGGAGAACAACCGCGGCTACAAGGTCCGCTACAAGGGCGGCTACTTCCCGGCCCCGCCGGTCGACCACTTCGCCGACCTGCGCTCCGAGATCTCCCTGGAGCTGGAGAACGTCGGCCTCCAGGTCGAGCGCCAGCACCACGAGGTCGGCACCGCCGGCCAGGCCGAGATCAACTACAAGTTCAACACGCTGCTCGCCGCGGCCGACGACCTGATGCTCTTCAAGTACATCGTGAAGAACGTCGCCTGGCGCAACGGCAAGACCGCGACCTTCATGCCGAAGCCGATCTTCGGCGACAACGGCTCGGGCATGCACGTCCACCAGTCGCTGTGGGCCAACGGCGACCCGCTGTTCTACGACGAGACGGGCTACGCGGGCCTCTCGGACACCGCCCGCTACTACATCGGCGGCATCCTCAAGCACGCCCCGTCGCTGCTCGCCTTCACCAACCCGACGGTGAACTCCTACCACCGCCTGGTCCCGGGCTTCGAGGCCCCGGTCAACATGGTGTACTCGCAGCGCAACCGCTCCGCCGCCATGCGCATCCCGATCACGGGCGCGAACCCGAAGGCCAAGCGCGTCGAGTTCCGCGCGCCGGACCCGTCCTCGAACCCGTACCTCGCCTTCTCGGCGCTGCTCCTCGCGGGCCTCGACGGCATCAAGAACAAGATCGAGCCGCTGGAGCCGATCGACAAGGACCTGTACGAGCTGGCTCCGGAGGAGCACGCCAACGTCCCGCAGGTCCCGACCAACCTGGAGGCCGTCCTCTCCGCCCTGGAGGAGGAC
This sequence comes from Streptomyces sp. NPDC055632, assembly GCF_053618675.1. Taxonomy (NCBI): domain Bacteria; kingdom Bacillati; phylum Actinomycetota; class Actinomycetes; order Kitasatosporales; family Streptomycetaceae; genus Streptomyces; species Streptomyces sp. NPDC055632. The sequence continues at coordinate 102,478 of NZ_JBSHHY010000014.1, forward strand.
AACGAGTACCTCCAGGCCGGCGGCGTCTTCACCTCGGACCTGATCGAGACCTGGATCGACTACAAGCGCACGAACGAGATCGCGCCGATCCAGCTGCGCCCGCACCCGCACGAGTTCGAGCTGTACTTCGACCTCTAAGCCGGAGCTTCAGCAGTGAAGGCCGCCGCCCGGAAGGTTCCGGGCGGCGGCCTTCGGCGTGCTCGCGGCCCCGTCAGCGCCCGTAGCGGATCAGGGCGCGGACCATGCGGCAGGTGGTGTCCGAGGGCGGGTGGACGCCGAGCTGCTCGGCCGTGGTGCGTATGGTCGCGTTCGTGGCCTTCGACGGGACGTAGACGCCGGCGTCGAGGAGGGCGATCGCGAGGCGCATGGCCTTCAGGCGCCGGTTGTGCGTGACGTACCACTCGCGGGGCCGGCCCGCGGGGAGCGGCTGCTTCTGGAGCGGCTTCCAGGGTTCGAGGGACGGCGTCCGGATCACGGCGAGAGCCATGGGCTACCTCCTGGCGAACGGCGGGGTGCGGGCCCTCCTCGGGACCCTCACCTTCACCCATTATTTTACCGGCCCCCACTGACAATCGTCCCTGGCCAGGACCGGTTTTCGGGGGCACGGAGGGGCTCACGGAGGGAGGTCGCGGGGGTACCGTGTGCGCCATGGAGATCTGGATCAATCCCGCCTGTTCCAAGTGCCGCGGCGCCCTCGCGCTCCTCGACGCCGAAGGGGCCGAGTACACCGTCCGGCGCTACCTGGAGGACGTGCCCTCGGCCGACGAGATCCGGGAGGTGCTCGGGCGGCTCGGGCTCGAACCGTGGGACGTCGCCCGGACCCAGGAGGCCGAGGCCAAGGAGCTCGGGGTGAAGGAGTGGCCCCGGGACGCGGAGGGCCGCGACCGGTGGATCGAGGCCCTCGCCGCGCACCCGAAGCTCATCCAGCGGCCCATCATCACCGCCGAGGACGGCACCGCCGTCGTGGGGCGGTCCGAGGAGGCCGTGCGGGACGCGTTGTCCCGCCGCTGAGGGGGCCCGGGGCCCGTCTGTACCCGCCGCTGAGGAGCAGAAGCCCCGGGGCCGGTCCCGAAGCCTCAGTGCCTCGCCGTCAGTCGCTCCGCCTCCGTCAGGATCTCCGTGAGGCGCAGGCCGAAGCGGGCGTCGCAGGGGTGGGGCGTGCCCGTGCGGGCCGACGCGACCAGGGCGTCCACGGCCGCCCCGAAGGCGTCCACCGCGCCGTTCCAGCGGGGCATCTCGGCGCGGCCCTCCGTGCCGAAGAGGGTGAGGGCCGCCTCCGCCGCCTCCGGCGGGGCGCTCAGGGTGAGCGTCGCCGTGCTGCTCGCCCCCGACGCGTGGCGCAGGACGAGGTGGTGGGTGTCGCCCGGGCCCGGCGCGGCCGTGATCTCCGTGACGTCCCCCAGGACCGGCAGGTAGACCGAGAGGACGTGCGGGCCCACGTCCCACAGGCCGCCCTTCTCGCGCCGCCAGGGCGAGGCCGCGTACTCGCTGGTGGAGCCGGAGCCGTAGAGCGAGCCCAGCCAGTGCGCCTCGCCCAGGAACCAGCCGTCCGCCGCCGCCCGCTCCTCGATCCAGGAGGCCGTCGGCTCCGCGAACCGGAGGGTGCAGAAGACCACCGAGGCGACGCCCGCCGCCTCGACCGCCTCCGCCACCTCGCGGGCCCCGGCCACCGTCGTGGCGACCGGCTTGTCCAGGAGGACGTGGCAGCCGGCGGCCGCGGCCCGCACCGCCAGCGGGGCCTGCACGTCCGGCGGGAGGGCGAGGGCCACCGCGTCGCTCGCCGCGAAGAGGGCGTCCACGTCCTCGTACGCGCGCGTGCCCGACGCGGCGGCCAGCGCCTCCGCCGCCTCCGGGCGCCTGCCCCACACCCCGCTGAACTCGACGTCCGGGTGCCCGGCGAGTGCGGGCGCGTGCGTGTGCCCGGCCCAGGGGCCGGTGCCGAGGAGTCCGATGCGGGGCCTCGCCCCGAGCTGCTTCGCCATGGTCACAGTCTGCCGGGTGGCCCCACCGGGCGGTGGTGACGGGGTGCGGCCCCGAAACCCCCTGGCTCCCCTCCCCCCTCCCGGGTTAGCGTTTCCCCGCCGGCCGCGGGACTCCGGCGCGACTTCCGGAACCTGCCTCTGAAGCAACGTCTTCGCTGTTCGCGCCCTCATTCCCCGGCCGGCGCCCGAGGGAGAGGGAAGGTCCGTGTCCGAGCTCGTCGCCGCCGAGGACGTGCTCCTCTTCGTCAACGCCGCCGTCACCGCCACCGGGCAGGGCGAGTTCCGCTCCTCCGCCGGCGAGCAGCGGCTCTCGCTCGCCTTCCTCCACGCGTACGTACGGGTCAACTACCGTCCCGTGTACGCCGCCGCGCTCGCGCTCGACATCAACGACCACAACGCGGCCCTCGTCGTCGAGCACCTGCTGCGCACCCCGGCGGAGGCCGGGCCGGGCGAGGGGCGGCTGATCGCCGCCCGGCTCGCCCTGCTGCCGCCGCAGCGGGTCTACCGGCTGTTCCGGACGCTGCGCGCCGCCGGGGTCAACAACCGGCGCACGCGCGCGATCGTGCGCGAGTGGATCGCGGCCCGGCCCGACCCGGCGCTCGACGCCGTGAAGTACCGGCCCGGCCTGAAGACCGCCCTCCGGCACGTCCACGGGCCGGCGGCCGACCCGGAGACGGGCGACTTCCTCTTCGCGCCCCGCCGCCGCGTCCGGTACGGGAGCCCGCTGCTCGACGCGTACCGCAGGGCGCACCACGAGCAGGGCGCGCTGTACGAGCTGCCGTTCACCGTCGCCGAGGGGTTCGCCGCGAAGCACGGCGTGCCCCGCGCGCTGTTCCTGGAGCGGATCGCGCCCCGGATGACCCGGTTCGAACGGCTCAGGACCGAGCGCGCGGCGGGGGCCGCGCGGGACCTGTCCGCCCTGCCGCTGACCCGGCTCGCGGTGTACGTGCTCTCGCTGCCCTTCGCCGAGCGGGTCGCCCGGCGGGGCGAGCTGACCGGGGCGCTGCGGGCCGCCGCCCGGCGCGCGGCCGGACCGCACGCGGGGAGCTGGGGGCGGGTGGCGGCCGTGCTCGACGACAGCTTCTCGTCCTCCGGTTCGGCGGTGAAGCGGCGCCGTCCGCTGGCCGTGGCCCTGGGCTGCCACTTCCTCCTGGAGGCCCTCGCGGCGCCGGGCGCGTACGCCCCGCTGTGGACCTCCGGCGGGGACGATCCGCTGCTCGTCCGGCCGTACGGGCCGACCCCGCTCGGCCTGCGGGTCCTGGACGCCCTGGAGACCGGTCCCGAGCGGCTGGTGATCGTCTCGGACGGCTGGGACAACGCCCCGCCGGGGCTCGCGGGCGAGGTCCTCCGGGTGTGGCGGACGCGGCTCGATCCGGAGCGGCGGACGAGCGTCGTGCACCTCAACCCCGTATACGACGCCGAGGGCTTCGACGTGCGCCGGCTCGCGCCCGGGGTGCCGACCGCCGGCGTCCGGGACGCGGAGGACCTGGCGGCCCTGGTGGAGATCGCGCAGTTCGCGGAGGGCCGGACGGGATTCGGGGAGCTGCGGGCCTATCTGGACCGGCGGGTGGAAACGTTTCTGAAGGGGGCCGGAGGGTGACCCGGATCGATCTGGGCGGGCTCGACGTGCGGCCCGCGCAGGTGTGGGGCGGGGTGCGGCTCGTGCCGCTCGTGCGGTCCGAGCCGGTGGCCGGACTGCGGCTGCGCCGGGAGGTGTACGAGGGGTTCGGGACGGCCTCGGTGGAGCTCGGCGGCCGGACGGCGTACACCTCGTACGTCCCGCACGGCTTCGTCGCCGACTGGTCCGGCGCCCGGCAGGACGGCGAGTCCGCCGCGTACGGGACGCTGCTCGGCGACCGCACCGAGGAGCCGCCGCCGTGCGTGCCGGTGCGCCGCGTCCACCGCCCGGCCAAGCGCCGGCGGGGCGAGCGGCGGCTGCGGTTCCTGCCGCTGCACCTCGCCCTGGAGGGCTATCTCGCGCTGCACTTCGGCGGGCCGTCCGTGGTCTGGGACGACTGGTCGCGGGAGGCGGTGCGGCGCGGGCTCTCGCCGCGGGCCGAGGCCGCGTACGCCGGGTGGGGCGTGCCGGGGCTCGGGGAGGCGCTGCGGGTGTTCGAGCTGCACCCGGGGCAGTGCGGGACGCTCCTGTACGTGGCCGACGCGCTGGCCGCGGCCTTCGTGGTGCCGCACCCGGAGGACTACCGGGTCCTGCACCCGACGCTGGTCGAGGACCTGTACGGGGAGCTCGTCCACCAGTACGCGCACTACGGCGCCCCGGTGCCGGAGTTCACGGCGCGGATCCGGGACGGCGCCGGCGGGATCCGCACGCTCGCGGACCTGCGGGCGGCGGCCCTGGGGCAGGAGCGGGCCTGGGCGGCGGCGCACGACGGGCTGATGGCGCGGGACCTCCTGGAGACGCCGTACTCCTTCGAGCGGGTGTACCGGGCGGGGACGTTCGACCTGTACCGGTTCCTGCCGCCGTTCCGGCGGGACGGGCGGGAGCAGCACATCGGGGAGCTGATCACCGACCACCGGGGGCGGACGGCCTATCTGAAGACCTTCCGGCTCTCGGACAAGCAGGTCAGGAAGGGGTACCTGCTGCACCGCCTGGCGGACCACGACTGGCACCTCGGGCGGACCGCGGAGGCCCTGGGCACCACGTATCCGGAGCTGGTGCGGCGGATCGGGGCGGCGGGGCTCGGCGGGCTGCTGGACGCCCACGTGGTCGCACGGAAGGTGCGGGAGGGCCGGGAAGGCTGAGTAACACGGGGTTCACAAACGGGCAACCGACGGGAAATCCCGTGTTGCGAAGCTGCGGTCCGAAAGCAACCGTACGGTCCGGCCCCGGCCGGTCCGTACGGAGACCGCAGCTTCTCGCAGCGCCGCGAGCCGCCGCGGGCAGCCCCTCCCGCCGCCTCCGGGCGCCGGGGGAAACCCCAGCAGCACGCCACGCGCCCTAAGGATGAGCCCCGTGACCTTCAAGGCTGAGTACATCTGGATCGACGGCACCGAGCCGACCGCGAAGCTTCGTTCCAAGACGAAGATCGTCGTGGGCGGGGGCGCGACGCTCGACGAGCTGCCGATCTGGGGCTTCGACGGTTCCAGCACGAACCAGGCCGAGGGCCACGCCTCGGACCGCGTCCTCAAGCCGGTCTTCGTCTGCCCGGACCCGATCCGCGGCGGCGACGACGTCCTGGTCCTGTGCGAGGTCCTCAACACGGACATGACGCCGCACTCGTCCAACACGCGCGCCGCGCTCGCCGAGGTCGCCGCGACGTACGCCGCGCAGGAGCCGATCTTCGGCATCGAGCAGGAGTACACCTTCTTCAAGGGCTCGCGCCCGCTGGGCTTCCCCGAGGCCGGCTTCCCGGCCGCGCAGGGCGGTTACTACTGCGGCGTCGGCGCGGACGAGATCTTCGGCCGCGACGTCGTCGAGGCGCACCTGGAGAACTGCCTGGCGGCCGGTCTCGGCATCTCCGGCATCAACGCCGAGGTCATGCCCGGCCAGTGGGAGTTCCAGGTCGGCCCGCTGGCCCCCCTCGAGGTCTCCGACCAGCTGTGGATCGCCCGCTGGCTGCTGTACCGCACGGCCGAGGACTTCGACATCTCGGCGACGCTGGACCCGAAGCCGGTGAAGGGCGACTGGAACGGCGCGGGCGCGCACACCAACTTCTCCACGAAGGCGATGCGCGAGGGCTACGACGCGATCATCACCGCCGCCGAGTCCCTCGGCGAGGGCTCGAAGCCGCTCGACCACGTCAAGAACTACGGCGCCGGCATCGACGACCGCCTGACGGGCCTGCACGAGACCGCCCCGTGGGACAAGTACTCCTACGGCGTCTCGGACCGCGGCGCCTCGGTCCGCATCCCGTGGCAGGTCGAGCAGGACCGCAAGGGCTACATCGAGGACCGCCGCCCGAACGCCAACGTGGACCCGTACGTGGTGACCCGCCTCCTGGTGGACACCTGCTGCGAGGCCCTGGCGAAGGCCGGCCAGGTCTGACCGGAAGGCCCCCGGGCGACTTCCGGAGGGGCGCCCACCGTTTCGTACGGTGGGCGCCCCTTCCGTCATGTGGGATGCGCGACACAGGTTTTGACCGCTCCGGGGGTCGTCCCGGTGTTTCCCTTCTGGTTCAATAGGGTTATGGCCATCCTGCAGAACGACACCGCGACGGGTCGTCACGACCTCGAGCCGTTCTGGCCTTCTCGGCAGCATCACGACTTCGACCGGGTGTGTTGCCGCGCGAGGAACGCGTCGGCCCTCTAAAGCCCCGATCGGCCCTGTCCGATCCCCGGCCTTCGGCCGACGCGCACGACGTACGACGCCTGTCCGTCCGTTTCTCCGCGCGAAAGAGCTGACCTGCCATGGCCCACACCCAGAGCGCCTCCCTCACGGCCGTCCGTCCCGGCCGGCACCGACTGCGTGCCGTCGATCCGAACGAGGTCGTCGACTTCTCCCAGGTGGCGGACTTCCTGCCGCCCGGTGCCACCCTGCTGCCCGCGCCGCAGCACACGCTGCCCGCGCTGCCGGGCCGTCCGCCGATGATCGGGTACCTCGTGCTCGTCCCGGCCGACCAGCAGCAGCACCTGCCCGTGGCCGTCCCCTCCCCCGTGACCGCGCCCGTCGCGGCCGAGGAGCGGGGGCCGGTGACCATCGACGACGTGCAGCGGGTCGCCGTCGTGGACGGGGAGCAGCTGGACCTGACGTACCTGGAGTTCGAGCTCCTCGCCCATCTGGTGGCGCACCCTCACCGGGTGCACACCCGCGACCAGTTGGTCACCACGGTGTGGGGGTACGGGCACGTCGGCGACGGGCGCACGGTCGACGTCCACGTGGCGCGGCTGCGCCGCAAGCTGGGCGCCGAGCACCGCCACACGATCCAGACCGTGCGGCGGGTCGGCTACAAGTACACGCCCTGACCGGGCCGTTCGGCCCGGCCGGGACGCTCCGTCCGGTCAGGCCGTCCGGTTCTCCTCCGCCCTCGTCCTGACCTTCGCGGCCAGGGCGAGGGCGAGGTCGACGGCCAGGAACAGCAGCAGGCTGATCCCGAGCAGCGGGACGAACCAGGCGACGAGCGCCGTGGTGGCCGCGAGCGGCAGCAGCAGGGTGACCGGGACCTTCCGCCAGGCCCCGCGCGCCGCCGGGCGGCCCGGGCGGCGCAGCCACCACATCCGGTAGCCCCAGAGGATCAGCAGGACGAGCGCGAGGGCGAGGGCCGCCAGCAGCAGCTGGTTGAACAGGCCCAGGAAGACGCCCGTGTGCGCGTCGATGCCGATCCGGGTGAGCTTCGCGAGCAGCGGGTAGTCCGCGAAGGCGAGCCGGTCGAGGACCGTGCCGTCGGCCGGGTCGAGGGCGACCGAGTCGAGTTCGAGCGGGAACTGCGTGTCGGTCTCCTTGACCACGTACCCCTTGCCGTCGGCGGGCAGGACCACCGAGATCCGCGGGCTGTCGACGCCCGCCGCGCGGGCCGCCTCGACGGCCCGGTCCAGGCCCATGTCCGGCCCCTGGGCGGCGGGTTCGGCGGTGCCGGAGTGGCCGCCGCCGTGACCCTCGTGCCCCTCGTGGCCGGTGGACGCGCCGCCGACCGTCGCGGTGAGCACGGGGGTCGCGCCGCCCAGGCCGTCCTGGACGGTGCCGATGTTCTCGCCCGCGTACCGCGACCAGGTCAGGCCCGTCGCCGAGAGCAGGACGAGGCCGGCCGCCGCCCACAGGCCGACCGAACCGTGCCAGGAGAGGGTGCGGCGGCGGGAGGCCGGGCCGCCCTCCGGCACGAACAGGGCGCGGCGGCTCTTCCGGCGCCGGCCGAGCCAGAGCAGCAGGCCGCCGAGCGCTATCACCCACAGCCAGCTCGCGGCGAGCTCGCTGTAGTTGCGGCCGAACTCGCCGAGGTGCAGGTCGCGGTGGAGGCCGTCGATCCAGGTGCGCAGCGGCAGGGCGCCGGAGCCGCCGTAGCTGGGGAGCTGTCCGCGGACGTCCCCGGTGTACGGGTCGACGAAGACGGCGAGCGAGGTGCCCTCGGGGGCGTCGGGGTCGGCCATCAGGACCCAGGTGGTCGCGCCGGGTTCGGCGCCGGGCCAGACGGCGGTGACGGTGCCGTCCGGGTTGGCCTCGCGGGCGAGGTCGACCTGGCGGGAGAGCGGCAGGGCCGTGTCGCCGACGGGGACCTCCAGCTCGTGCGCGTAGACCACCTTCTCGGCCTGGAAGGAGAGCGCGTAGAGCAGGCCGCTGAGGGCGGCGACGAGGAGGAACGGGGCGACGAGGACGCCCGCGTAGAAGTGGACGCGGAGGAGGAGGGGGCGGAGGGCGCTCCAGGTGGTGGGCTTGTGGGGCGTGGGCGGAGTGGGGTCCGACGGTGGCGCCTCGGGGGTTTCCGGGCGTGCGGGATCGTCGATCGTCATGGGTGACCGTCCTGGTTCTCGGTGCAGGCAGGGGGAGCGGCCCCCGGGTCAGACGTGTGCTCCGAGGGCCGTGGCGCGGGGTGCGGACGGTCGGGGCGGACCGCGCCGGGACAGGGTGTGGGCGAGGACGACGGTGTGCGGGCGGTGGGCGTTCCGCCGGGCCCTGCGGACCGGGCCGCGCGGGGCGTCGGGGACGTGGACGCGCGCGAACATCAGCCGCAGCGGGGTGAAGGCGTACGCGAGGGCGGCGCGGGCGAGCGCGAAGAGCGCGGCCTCGCCGCGGGCCAGCCAGAGGCCGCAGAGGAGCGCGGCGAGGAGGTGGACGGCGAGCATGCCGGGGCCGGAGGCCGTGGCGGAGTCCACGGTCTGCGCGACGGCCGGGTCCAGGGCGGAGACCGTCCCCTCCATCCCCGTCACGGGGGCGGCCGCGTCGTGCACGCCGTGCGTCGCGTGGTGGTGGGCCGTGACGGCGGGTCCGTCCGGGAGCGCCGGGCGGGCCGCGTGTCCTCCGTGGGCGCCCGTCGCCGAGAAGAGGGCGTGGAGCGCTCCTTGGAGGGCGAGCAGCGCGCCCGCGATCGCGGGCGTGCCCCGGCGGCGGCCGGCCGCGGCCCAGGCGAGGGCGGCCGTCACGACGAAGGCGCCGAGGAGGGCGGTGGCCGGAAGCCGGTGCGCAGACATGGACGAATGCCCCACGGCCGCCAAAGCCACGCACACCACCGCGAACAGCGCGGCTCGCAGGGCGCGCAGGGGCGACCGGGCATCCGTCATCGTCCGCCATGGTGTCATCCCGCCATCTGGCCGAACAGACCCCCCTCGTCCTCCCGCGCCCTCCCTCGTCCGCCTTCCGTTTCCGCCCCCGGCGGAATCCTCCGGGAGCGGAACCGCTGGCCCCCCGACCGGGCGGCCGGGCAGGCTCTGATCATGAAACTGCTGATGCTCGGAGGTACGGAGTTCGTGGGCCGCGCGGTCGTCGAGGACGCGCTCGAACGGGGCTGGGAGGTGACGGTCTTCCACCGGGGCCGGCACGCCGCCCCGAAGGGGGCCCGGTCCCTCACGGGCGACCGCACCGCCGGTGCGGACGGTCTCGCCGCCCTGGCCGGGGGGTCCTGGGACGCGGTCGTGGACACCTGGTCGGCGGCCCCCTCGGCGGTGCGGGACGCGGCCGGGCTGCTCGCGGACCGGGTCGGGCGCTACGCGTACGTGTCGAGCCGTTCCGTGTACGCCTGGCCCCCGGCGGCCGGGCTCGCGGAGGACGGGCCGCTGGTGGAGGGTTCGCCGGACGACGGGGACGTGCCGTACGCGGAGGCCAAGCGGGGCGGGGAGCTGGCCGCCGGGGCCGCCTTCGGCGCCGACCGGACGCTGTTCGTCCGCGCGGGCCTGGTCCTCGGCCCGTACGAGAACGTGGGCCGGCTCCCCTGGTGGCTGAACCGGATCGCGCGCGGCGGCCCGGTCCTGGCCCCCGGGCCGGAGAAGGCGCCGATCCAGTACGTGGACGTGCGCGACCTGGCCGCGTGGACGCTGGACGCGGTGGAGGCCGGGCTCTCGGGGCCGTACAACCTCGTCTCGCCGCCCGGGCACACCACCATGGGCGAGTTCCTGGACGCCTGCGTCCGGGCCACCGGTTCGGGCGCCGAGCTGCGCTGGACCGCGCCGGAGGAGCTGGTCGCGGCGGGGGCGGAGCCGTGGTCGGAGCTGCCCGTGTGGCTGCCGCCGGGCGAGACGTACGACGCGATGCACACCGCCGACGTCTCCCGCGCGCTCGCGGCCGGGCTGCGCTGCCGGCCCGTGGCGGAGACGGTCGCGGACACCTGGGCGTGGCTGGAGTCCCTCGGCGGGGTCGCGCCCCAGCGGCCGGACCGCCCGGGAGTCGGCCTCTCCCCGGAGCGCGAGGCGGAGGTGCTGGCGGCGCTCGCCGGGAGGTGAGGGGGCGCCGGGGCGGGCGTGCCCGGGGGCGCCGCCCCTGACGGGGCGCCCGTGCTCGGGCGGCGGCCTTCGGGGCGGGTGCCTGCCGGGAGCGGTGCCCGCTCCCGCGCTACTCCTCCCCCGCCCCGTCCAGCGCCTTGAGGACGTGCTCCACCTCGTACGGCATGACGGCGATGAGGACGGTGCCCTCCGGGGAGGCGCACTCGACGATCCTGGAGGCGCCGTTGATGGTCATCGCCTCGCGCAGCGAGGGGGCGCGCAGGCCGGTCCGCCGCAGCTCCGCCGGGAGCGACACCGCCGCCCCGGCCCTGCTGCCCGGGTCCCAGGTCATCCCGGCGGGGCCCACCCGCATCCGCCCCCGCAGCCACCGGCCCTCGCGGGCGGGGTGCCGCAGCATGCAGGGGACCGCGATCTCGTCGCCCCGCCCGGCGTCCTCCGCGCGCTGCCGCACCTTGCGCCGGAACAGCCAGGTCACCAGCGCGCCCGCCGCCAGGGCCATCGGAATCTCGATCACCGGAGCATTCAAACAGTTCCCCGGCGCGGCCGGGCGGGGCCGGTGACCCGAGGGGCCGCCAGGACCTGCCCCTCCCGGCGCGATCGCTTACGGTCGGCAGGAAGGGGGCGAAGAGGTGCGAAGAGTCATGAAGAGGTACGAACCGGAGGAGCCGACGCCATGGCCGCCATTCCCGCCGTCTCCGTCGCCAACCTCCGCGACCTCGGGGGGCTGCCGCTCCCCGGCGGGCGGACGGTCCGCCCGGGGCTCGTGTTCCGGTCCGCGCAGCTCGACCGGCTCGACCCGGACGATCCCGCCGTGGCGGGCCTGGGCGTCCGCACCGTCGTGGACCTCCGCACGGACGGCGAGCGCGAGGAGCGGCCCGACCGGCCGCCGGCCGGTGCGCGGCTGCTCGTCGCGGACGTGCTCGCCGACTGGCTGGCCACCAGCGGGCTGCCGCCGGCCGCGCACCTGAAGACGCTGCTGTCGCAGCCGGCCCTGGCCGAGGAGCACCTCGGCGGGGGCCGGATGCGGGAGGCCTTCGCCCGCACCTACCGGGCCTTCGTCTCCGCCGACTCCGCCCGCGCCTCCTACGCCGTCCTCCTCGCCGAACTGGGCGCGCCGGACGCCGGGCCGCTGCTCTTCCACTGCACGGCGGGCAAGGACAGGACGGGGTGGGCGGCGACGGTCGTCCTGTCGCTGCTCGGGGCGGACGAGGGGACGGTGCGGGAGGAGTACCTGTCGGTCAATCCGGCGGTGCGGCAGGCGTTCGCGCCGATGATCGAGGGGTTCACGGCCCAGGGCGGCGACCCGGAGCTGGCGCTCGAACTGATCGGGGTGCTCCCGGAGTACCTGGACGCGGCGCTCGACGAGGTGGCGGTGCGGCACGGCTCGATGGAGAAGTACGTGCGGGAGGGGCTCGGGGTGCCGGACGAGGTGACGGAGCGGATCCGCGAGCGGCTGACGGCGGACGGGGGTTGACCGGACCCGGGCCGGCCGCGGGCCGGTCCGGGGCGGGGTGGCAGGGGGCGGGAAAAAGGTGCCGCACGCACCTGTTCCCGTCGCTTACCCCTCAGTACATTGACGGCATGTCTAATACGCAGCCCGCACCGGTGGCGTCGGAGCACGTCGAGCTCAAGGCCCGCAAAGTCTCCTTCGACTGGGAGGAGACGCCGCTCCACTGGGTTCCCGGCGACCCGTTCACCACGCACACCATCAACGTGCTGCACCTGCTCCTCCCGGCCGGCGAGCGCTGGTTCGTGCACGTCTACAAGCAGGCGCTGCCGTACGTCACGGACGACCGGCTCCGCGAGGACGTCATCGGCTTCATCGGCCAGGAGGCGATCCACTCCCAGGCCCACGACGACGTCCTGCCGCACCTGCGGAAGCTGGGCCTCGACCCCACCCCGTACACCGCGCAGGTCGACTGGTTCTTCGAGAAGCTGCTCGGGGACCGCACCCTGCCGCCCGGCCGGCCGCGCCGCTGGTGGCTGATGGAGCGGGTCGCGATGATCGCCGCCATCGAGCACTACACCGCCTTCCTGGGCGACTGGGTCCTCAACGCCGACGAGCTCGACCGGGTCGGCGCCGATCCGACCATGCTCGACCTGCTGCGCTGGCACGGCGCCGAGGAGGTCGAGCACCGCTCGGTCGCCTTCGAGCTCTTCATGCACCTGGACGGCGGCTACCGGCGCCGCGCCCGCACCTGGGCGCTGGCCTTCGGCGCGCTCGTCTTCCTCTGGCAGCGGGGCATCCGCTTCTTCATGGAGAACGACCCGAGCCTGCTCGACCCGAAGGCCTCCTTCGCGGACTTCGTCCGCAAGGGCCGGCAGGGCGTGCTGCCCTCCACCCCGGCCATGCTGCGGTCCATCCCCCGCTACCTCAGCCGGTCCTACCACCCCTCCCAGGAGGGCGACACCGAGCAGGCCCTCGCCTACCTCGCCTCCTCGCCCGGCGCCAACGGAGGCCGCTGATGCCCCGGTTCGCCACCGTCGCCCTCGCCGCCGGGGCCGCCCTGCTCGTCCGCCGCGCCGTCCGCCGCCGCATGTCCACCGCCCCGCTGTGGCCCCTGCCCGCCCTGGAGGAGCCCGTCTCCGGCTACGGCCGGGGCCGCACCGTCCCGCGCAAGGCGCTGGTCACCGGCCGCACCGCGCCCGCCGAGGGCGTCGTGGAACTGCGCCTCGAAGGCGCCGGGCTGCCCGCCTGGCAGCCGGGCGCCCACATCGACCTGGTCCTGCCCTCCGGGCTCGTCCGGCAGTACTCGCTCTGCGGCGACCCCGCCGACACCGGCTCGTACACGGTGGCCACCCGGCTCATCGGGGCCGGGCAGGGCGGCCGGGGCGGTTCGCACGAGGTCCACGAGCGGCTCCACGAGGGCGTGGAGGTAGAGATCCGGGGTCCCCGGAACCGCTTCCCGTTCGTCGACGCCCCCGCGTACGTCTTCGTCGCCGGCGGCATCGGCATCACCCCGGTCCTGCCCATGCTGCGCGCCGCCGAGGCGGCCGGGGCGGACTGGCGGCTGCTCTACTGCGGCCGGAGCCGCGCCACCATGCCGTACCTCGCCGAGGTCGAGGCGCTGGGCGGCGGCGGCCGTACGACCGTCGTCGCCGAGGACGAGTCCGGCTTCCCCGACCTGGGGTTCCTCGCGGACGTGCCGGAGGGGACGGCCGTGTACTGCTGCGGTCCCGACGGCCTCATGGACGCGGTCGGCGCGGCGATGCCCGAGGGCCGCGTCCCGCGCCTGGAGCGCTTCTCGGCGTCCGCGACGACCGGCGGCGCCCCCTTCGAGGTCGAACTGCGCCGCTCCGGCCGCACGGTGGCGGTGGCGGCCGGCCAGTCGCTCCTGGACGCGGTCCGCGCGGAGGTGCCGGACGTCCCGTACTCCTGCCGGCAGGGCTTCTGCGGGACCTGTCAGCAGCGGGTCCTCGCGGGCGGGATCGACCACCGGGACGAGCTGCTCACCGACGCCGAACGGGACGACTCGATGCTGATCTGCGTCTCGCGCTGCACGGGGAAACGGCTCGTGCTCGACCTCTAGGCCCTTCCCCTACGGGAGGACCAGCCAGTCCAGGGCGAGCGCGGTGAGCAGGCCGCCCACCAGGAGCCAAGTGCCGAGCCGGGTACGGCCGTTGCGGGAGAGCTCGATCACGATCCCGCAGAGGATCATGGCGAGTCCGTACACGCCGACGACCAGGACGGACGTGCGGCTCGCGAGGCGGACGACGAGCACGACGGCGAGGGCGACGAGGAGGACGGAGGCGGCGGCGACGCGGAGGCGCCTGGCCTGCTTGGGGGTGAGTCCCCCGGCGGGCCGCCCGTCCGCCGCGCCGTCCTCCCCGTCCTCCCCGGCGAGTTCGTCCTCCCCGGCGAGTTCGTCCTCCTCGGCGGGTCCGTCTTCTCCGGCGAGTTCGTCCTCCTCGGCGGGTCCGTCTTCTCCGGCGGGTCCGTCTTCTCCGGCGGGTCCGTCTTCTCCGTGGAGGTCGTCGAGGGCGTCGGCGGGCTCCTCGGCGGCGGGGGTCGCCGGGGTGTCCTGGTCGGGAGCGCTCATGGGGCAGGAGCGTAACGGACACCGTTAGGCTGTTCGCATGACGACCGGGGTACGCCGCAGGATGGGCGTCGAGGAGCGCAAGCAGCAGCTGATCGGGGTGGCCCTCGAACTCTTCGGGCACCGCTCTCCCGACGAGGTCTCCATCGACGAGATCGCCGCCGCCGCGGGCATCTCGCGGCCACTGGTCTACCACTACTTCCCCGGCAAGCAGAGCCTCTACGAGGCGGCCCTGCGGCGGGCGGCCGACGAGCTGGCGGCCAGGTTCGTGGAGCCGCCCCAAGGGCCCCTGGGGGCACGGCTGCTGCGCGTGATGGGCCGGTTCTTCGACTTCGTGGACGAGCACGGCCCCGGTTTCGCGGCGCTGATGCGGGGCGGTCCGGCCGTCGGTTCCTCGACCACGAACGCGATGATCGACGAGGTGCGGCAGGCCGCGTACGAGCAGATCCTCGCGCACCTGGAGGTCGAGGAGCCCTCGGCCCGCCTGGAGTTGGTGGTCCGCTCCTGGGTCTCCCTCGCCGAGTCGACGGCGCTGCTCTGGCTGGACGGGCGGCGGGTGCCGCGCGCGGAGCTGGAGGTGCAGCTCGTGCACGACTTCGCGGCGCTCGCGGCGGTGAGCGCCGCGTACGACCCCGGGATGGCGGAGATCCTGGTCGGGATCCTGGCGGACGAGCCGGCCGACGGGCCCTTCGGGGACCTGGTGGCCCGGCTGGTCGCACTCGCACCGGCCCCCGGCCCCGCCCCGGACGCCCTGCCCGCCGTACCCGACCAGAGGACCCCGTGACGACGGCACGAGTGACCTTCCGGCGGGCCGACGACCGCGATCCCGGCCTTCTGGCGGGGATGTACGACGGGGCCGCGCGCTGGATGCTGCGCAACGGCATCGACCAGTGGAGGCCCGGCGGCAAGGACGCGGCGCACTTCCGGGAGCGGCTCGCCGGGGGCGAGGTGTGGCTGGCGTGCCACGGGGGCCGGGAGGTCGGCGCGTACGAGCTGTGGTGGGAGGACGTGCAGGCCTGGGGGCGGCGGGCACCGGTCGCCGGGTACGTGCACCGGCTGATGACGGTCCGGGGCGAGGCGCCCGCCGGGACCGGGCGGGCGCTGCTCGCGCACGCGGAGGGCCGGATCGCGGCCGCCGGGCGGACCGTGGCCCGGCTCGACTGTCTGACGGGCAACCCGCGGCTGCGCACGTACTACGAGGCCGCGGGCTACCGTGCCGTCGGCGAGGAGCCGGGGAAGCTCGCCGCCGACGGCACGCGTTACGGGGTCACCCTGATGGAGCGGGTGCTCCCCGGGGAGCCGGTCATCCGGCCTTGAACACCGCCACCGTCCGCGCCGGGACCGTGAAGGTGCCCGAGTCCTTCGCGTAGGCGGCGGTCTTCACGACCGCGTCGGAGCCCTTCGCCTGGACCGGGTGCAGGCGGTAGCCCTTGCCGGCCAGGTCGGTGACCTTCTGCTGCTGCGACCCCGGGGTCGCGTTGAGGACGACGACCAGGTCGCCGAGGCGCATGGTGATCACGCCCGGGGTCTCGTCGCGGCCGGAGAGCGGGAAGGACAGGGCCGACTGCACCCGGTCGGCGGTGGCCAGGGAGAAGACCGGCTCGGTGGTGCGGATCCTCTGGAGGTCCCGGTAGGCGGCCGAGGCGCCGTCGATCTGCGCGCAGCCGACGGTGAGGGACGGGTTCGCCAGGAGCGGCTTCCCGAAGCCCCACTTGGGCCGGTTGTCGGCGGCCGGCGGGAGGCCGCGGCCGAAGCCGTTGCCGTCGCGGCAGTCCCAGTGGATGGCGTTGAACCAGTCGCCGCTGTCGTACGAGTTGCGGTCCAGGGACTTGGAGCGCAGCAGGTCCGAGCCGGCCTGGGAGAGCGCCGGGCCCTGCGAGAGGGTGGCCGTCGCCATGGCGAGGACCTGCGCGCGGGCGCGGTCGGCCGGGGACGTGCCCGCCGGGAGCTTGAAGGCGAGCGCGTCGTACAGGGACTCGTTGTCGTGGGCGTCGGCGTAGGCGAGGGCGTCGCCGGGGGCGGCCGCGTAGCCGGCCGGGGAGCCGTTGTAGTCGACCTGGAAGCCCTTGACCGTGCGGCCGGAGGTGTCGGTGAAGGTGTAGCCGGCGAGGTTGCCGGTCAGGCCGACCTTGATGAGGTCCTGGTAGTGCAGGAGGCGGGCCTTCTGCTCGGCCGGAGTGCCGTTGGCGGCCGAGGCGTTGGGGTCGGTGAAGAGGCCGGAGGCGAAGCCCTGGACGCCCGGGTCCTCGTCGAAGGGGCCGCCGCCGCGCACGGCGTCGCGGGCCCGGTCGGAGAAGGTCGCGATGCCCGTCCCGGCCATGTTCTTCTGGGTGGCCTGGACGAAGCGGGCGTCGTCGGCGACCTCGCCGAAGTTCCAGCCCTCGCCGTAGAGGACGATCGCCTTGCCGTCGACGCCGTCCTTCGCGACGGTCAGGGCGTCGAGGGCCTTGCGGACGGCGAGGACGTTCTCCTTCGGGTGGTGGCCCATGAGGTCGAAGCGGAAGCCGTCGACCTTGTACTCCCTGGCCCAGGTGACGATCGAGTCCACGACGAGCTTGCCCATCATGGCGTTCTCGGGCGCGGTGTTGGCGCAGCAGGTGGAGGTGGTGACGGCGCCGTCGGCGTCGAGGCGCTGGTAGTAGCCGGGCACGATCCGGTCGAGGACGGACTTGTCGGACTGTCCGGCGGCGACGGTGTGGTTGTAGACGACGTCCATGACGGTGCGCAGTCCGTCGCCGTTGAGGGCCTGGACCATCTGCCGGAACTCGACGGTGCGGCGGGTGCCCTCGGGGTCGGTGGCGTAGGAGCCCTCGGGGACGGTGTAGTGCAGCGGGTCGTAGCCCCAGTTGAAGGCGTCCTTGGCCGCCGCGGCGGCGACGCAGGCCTGCTGCTCCTCGGAGTCGGGGGCGTACGCCTTCAGGTCGCAGGCCGGAGCGGCCTGGTCGCTCTTCTTCTCGGGGACGGTGCCGATGTCGAAGGCCGGCAGGAGGTGGACGTAGGAGGTGCCGGAGGCGGCGAGGTCGCGCAGGTGCTTCGAGCCCTTGCTGCCCTTGTCGGTGAAGGCGAGGTAGGTGCCCCGGTGGTCGGCGCGGGCCGTGGGGTCGGCGATCGAGAAGTCCCGGATGTGGAGCTCCTGGATCTGGGCGTCCCGCAGCGGCACGGCGGCGGGCTTCTTCAGGCCCTTCCAGCCGGCGGGGGCGAGCTTCGGGTCGGTGAGGTCGACGGCGAGGCTGCGGGCGGAGTCGGTGGTGAGGGCGGTGGAGTAGGGGTCGGTGACCTTGTTGGTGACGAGCTTCTGGACGGTGGGGGCCCAGACCTTCACCGCGTAGCGGTACGGCTTGCCGGTCCAGGACTTCGGGCCGGTGGCGGACCAGACGCCGGAGGCGTCGTCGCGGCGCATGGCGACGGTCCGGCCGTCGAGTTCGAGGGCGACGGACCGGGCGGTGGGGGCCCAGACGGAGAGGGTGACGCCGTGGCGGCCGAAGACCGGGCCGAGGGCCGTCTTCGCGGCCTTCGGCGCGTACAGGTCGTCGAGGACGCCGGCGGTCTGGACGCCGGTGGCGGCGAGCAGGGCGCCGTTGGCGGCGCGCTGGGTGGCGATCAGCTGGCCGCGCAGGGACTCGCGGACCCGGTCGGCGTCGCGCGGGTCGACGGTGAAGGCCGGGTAGTCCTTGAGGTGCGGGTACTTCGCCTTCTGGGCGTCGGTGAGCGCGGCCCGGTCGAGCCGGAGCCACCGGCCCTCGGTGTTCAGGGCGCCGCCGGTGACGGCGATCCCGCCGTCCTCGGCGTACACCAGCTGCTGGCTGGTGGCGTCGGTGGCCTTCACCTTCCAGACGACGGTGTTCCGGTCGATCCACTGGGCCGAGGCCTTGGCGAGGTCGAGGTCGGGGGCGCCGCCGACGGTCGGCAGGAGGTACTTGGGCTCTCCGCCGAGCAGCCAGACCTCGTGGCCGTAGGTGGCGAGGTCGAGGGACTGGTCGGTGGGCAGGTCCTTCTGGTCGCCCTTGTGGAGGATGTACGACAGGGAGGTCGCGCCCTCGGCGAGCGGCACCTCGTAGACGGCGCCGTACGCGTCGACGCGGACCGGCATCAGGGGCTTGGACCAGTCGGTGGGCTGGGCGGCGCCGGTCCAGGTGTGCAGGCCCCAGCCCTCGTGGTCGCCGTCGGCGCGCTGGTAGTGCAGGACGGCCTTGGTCCTGTCGGGGGTGACGGGGGCGGGGTTGGTGTCGGACTGGCCGTCCCGGCCCTGGGTGATCCAGACCTCGCCGGTGCGGCCGAGGTCGACGGTCCGCTGCGGGCCGTCGGCGGCGTCGTCCTTCTCGACGGTGTACGGGATCGTGGCGGCGCCCTCGGGGACCTTGACCCAGGCGAAGGCGCCGTGGGCGTCGCGGCCGGTGAACGCGGCTTCCTGGCCCGCGGCCTTCAGCTTCCAGCCGTCGTAGTCCCCGTCCTGGCGCCGGTAGTGGACGATCGCGTGGGTGCGTTCGACGGCGACGGGCTTCTCGGGGGCCGGGGGCGCGCCGGCCGTGGTGGCGGCGGTGGCGCTCGCGGTGCGGCCGGAGCTGTCGACGGCGACGGCCTTGTAGCGCAGGGCGGTGCCGGCGGGGGCGGTCACGTGCTGGGTGACCTTGTGGGGGGCGTGGTCGGCGGTGCCGAGGGTCTGCCAGGGGCCGTTGCCGACCTGGGCGGCGAAGACGACCCGGTTGAGTCCGCCGCCGGTGACGTCGGCGGAGAGCTCGACGGTGCCGGTGGCTCCGGCGGCCGGGGCCCTGAGGGTCACGGAGGGCTTCACGGCCGGGGCCGGGAGGGGCCGGTCGGCCTCGAGGACCAGGGAGGAGAGGGCCGGGACGGTGACGGTGACCCTGCCGTCCTTGGCCGTGACGGCGCCCTGACCGCCGTACAGGGTGCGGAAGGCGGCCGAGTCGACGGGGATCGTGACGGTCTTGTCGGCGGTGGAGCCGTTGGTGGCGACGAGGTACTCGGTGCGCGCCTTCGCGTCCGTGCGGGAGAAGGCGTAGACGGAGCCCTCGGCGTGGCGCTCCTGCTGGATGCCGTCACGGAGGGCCGGGTGCTCGCGGGTCAGCTTCGACAGGGCGGCGACGGAGCGGTAGACCGGGTGGCCGGTGTCGTACGCGTCGGTGGCGTGGGTGCGGTCGGTGCCGAGCTGGTCGTCGTCCAGGTAGTCGGCGGCCTTCGAGGCGAAGAGGGGCTGGCGGGCGTCCTTGTCGCCGCCGGCGCCGGTGAAGCCCTGCTCGTCGCCGGAGTAGATCACCGGGTTGCCCCGGGAGAGGAACATCAGCTCGTTGGCGAGCCGGGCCCGCTTGAGGAGTTCGGCGTCGGTGGCGTTCGGGTTGTCCTGCTTGAGGAAGGTGCCGATGCGGCCCATGTCGTGGTTGCCGAGGAAGGTCACCTGCTCGTAGGCGTTGGCCTTGTCGGTGGTGTACCGGTAGTCCTCGGCAAAGACCTTGGCGAGGCGGTCGGCGCCGGCGCCCTGGGAGGCGAAGGCGCGGGCCGCGTCCTGGAAGGGGAAGTCGAGGGTGGCGTCGAGCCGGCCCCGGGTGACGTAGGGGGCGGTGACGGCGGTGTCGGCGGAGTAGACCTCGCCGAACATGAAGAAGTCCTCGCGGCCCCGCTTCTTCGCGTAGGCGTCGAGGGCGGTGGCCCACTGGGTCCAGAAGTCCAGGTCGACGTGTTTGACGGTGTCGATCCGGAAGCCGTCGATCTTGAAGTCGCGGACCCACTTCTCGTAGATCCGCTTCATGCCCTCGACGACCTCGGGCCGCTCGGTCCAGAGGTCGTCCAGGCCGACGAAGTCGCCGTACTCGGCGGACTCGCCGACCCAGGTGGAGTCGCCCCGGTTGTGGTACATCGTGGGGTCGTTGAGCCAGGACGGGACCTTGACGCCCTTCTCCGCCACCGGGGTGTACGGGAAGGAGTCCGCGTCCACCCGGCCGATCGCGTCGCGGTCGTCGAAGGGACGCCCGCTCTCGTCGAGGTAGGGGTGGGCGCCCTTGGGGCGGTAGCCGTACTTCTTCTCGGCGTAGTCGACGGTGTCGGCGGTGTGGTTGGTGATGACGTCGAAGAAGACCTTCATGCCCTTGGCGTGGGCGGCGGCGATCAGCCTCTCCAGGTCGGCGTTGGTGCCGAAGTGGGGGTCGACCTGGGTGAAGTCGGTGATCCAGTAGCCGTGGTAGCCGGCAGAAGCGTTCTCCCCCTCGCCCTGCACGGGCC
The DNA here is from genome assembly GCF_053618675.1 of Streptomyces sp. NPDC055632. Classification (NCBI taxonomy): domain Bacteria; kingdom Bacillati; phylum Actinomycetota; class Actinomycetes; order Kitasatosporales; family Streptomycetaceae; genus Streptomyces; species Streptomyces sp. NPDC055632. Next base: position 123,050 of record NZ_JBSHHY010000014.1, read on the forward strand.
GGTTCTTGAAGATCGGCGCCATCCAGATGGCGGTGGTGCCGAGGCCCTTGATGTAGTCGAGCCGCTGCGTGAGGCCCTTGAGGTCGCCGCCCTGGTAGAAGCCCTTGTCGGCGGGGTCGAAGCCGGTCCGGGTGCGGCTGCCGGTGAGGCCGCCGCGGTCGTTGGACGCGTCGCCGTTGGCGAAGCGGTCGGGCAGGACGAAGTAGAACTGCTCGCGGGTGAGGTCCTGGCGGGCGGGCTCGGCCGCGAGCGCCCGGTCGGACGGCGGGGCCGGGGGCTTCTGCGCGGCGGTCGCGGGGACGGCGGGCACGAGGGCCGCGCACAGGGCGGCGGCCAGTGCGACCGCCGTTCTCTTGCGTATCACGGGGTTTCTCCCTGGAGGTACGGGAAGAGGGGGCCGCCCCGGGTGGGGCGGCCCTGCGGTGCGGGTGGGAAGCGGTGGCGGGGGTGTGCCGGCTCAGCAGTTCCGGGCGTTCGCGTGGAGGGCGATCGCGGTGTTGACGCCGAGGGTGGCCGTGAACTGCCCCGACCCGTTGACCGTCACGGGGGTGCCCGACTGCACGTTGCAGTAGGTGCCGGCGGGCAGGGAGGTCTGGAAGGTGCGGGTGAGCGCCGAGGACTCGTGGTTGATCGCCACGTACGCCTTGGAGCCGCGGCCGAACGCGATCGCGTTGTTGCCGTTGTCCCACCAGTTGGTGACGGACTGGCCGCGCGCGGTGTTGCGGAAGGCCACCATGGAGGAGATCTCCCGCCAGGCGTGCTGGCACTTCCAGCCGTCGCTGTAGCAGGCGTTCACCTGGCCGCCGTTCGGGGGCCCGGCGTCCTTGTCGGTCCACTCGTAGCCGGAGTGGACGTCCGGGGCGCCGTAGGGCCAGGCGAGCATGAAGACGGAGGCGAGGGTGTAGTTCGCGCCGTCCTTGTAGTTCAGGGTGTCGCCCTGGCGCTCGGTGTCGTGGTTGTCGACGAAGACGCCGGACTGGCCGGAGGCCATGTAGCCCCAGCCCTCGCCGTAGTTCTTCAGGTAGGCGAGCTTCTCGTTCTGGAAGACGCGCTTGAGGTCACGGGCGTAGCGGAACTCCTGGACGTCTCCGCTGCCGAGGTACTCGCTCGGGGAGACGGCCTCGCCGTTGCCGTGGATGGCCTCCAGCTTCCAGTAGACGCCGGGGTTGGTGAGCCGGGACTTGATGTTGGCGAGGTCGGCGGCCGGCATGTGCTTGGCGGCGTCGATGCGGAAGCCGTCGACGCCGAGGGAGAGCAGGTCGTTGAGGTAGCCGGCTATCTTCCCGCGGACGTAGTCCTCGCCGGTGTCGAGGTCGGGGAGCTTGACCAGCTCGCAGTGCTGGACGTTGACCCGGTCCTGGTAGTTGGTGATCTCGGCCCGGCAGTCGTCCATGTCGAAGCCGGAGTAGAGGCCCGGGTAGTCGTACTTGGAGAACGGGGTCCCGCCCGTTCCCGTGCCCGACCCGTTCGCCATGTGGTTGATGACGGAGTCGACGACGACCTTCACGCCCGCCGCGTGACAGGTGTCGATCATGTTCTTGAAGGCGGTGCGGTCCCCGAGGCGTCCGGCGATCTTGTAGCTGACCGGCTGGTACGAGGTCCACCACTGGCCGCCCTGGAGGTGCTCCTGGGGCGGGGAGACCTGGACGTAGCCGTATCCGGCCGGTCCGAGGCGGGTGGTGCACTCCCGGGCGACCGAGGAGAACTTCCACTCGAACATCACCGCGGTGACGTCCTTGGTGCCGGGCGGGGCGGCCTGCACGGGGGTGTTTCCCGTGACGGCCACAGCGGCTCCCGCCACGAGGGCGAGTGCAGCGGCCACGGTCTTTCTGGCCATGCTTCCTCCTGTACGACGTCGGTGTCGCAGTCGGTGTCGCGAGCGAGGGGCAGGCGACTTAGCAAGAAGTTGCCGAAAACTTCAGCAACTGTTTTCAGCCGTGACCGTACGAGTGGCCCGACGCCCGGTCAACCCTCCGGACGCCGCAACGCAAGTTGTTACGAAAGGACTTGCGGCCCTTCGGCGCCCGAGGCGTCCCGCGCCGGCGGCTGCGCCGTCGAACCGCGCACCACCAGCTCCGGCTGGAACACGAACTCGGTGCGCTGCACGGGGTTGCCCTCGATCTCCTCCAGGAGCGCGCCCACGGCGGCCGTGGCCATCGCCTGGACGGGCTGGCGGACGGTGGAGAGCGGCGGGCTGGTGAAGGCGATCAGGGGCGAGTCGTCGAAGCCGACGACGGAGACGTCCCCGGGCACGTCGAGGCCCCGGGCGCGGACCGCGCGGATCACGCCGAGCGCCATCAGGTCGGAGCCGCAGACGATGCCGGTGCAGCCCTCGCGCAGCAGGATCTCGGCGGCGGCGTGGCCGCCCTCGACGCCGAAGAGGGTGGGTCTGATGAAGCGTTCGGCGTCCGCGCGCTCGACGCCGAGGAGCTCGTACAGCTCGGCGGCGAAGCCCTCGGCCTTGCGGCGGGAGGGGACGTAGCGGGTGGGGCCGATGGCGAGGCCGATGCGCTCGTGGCCCAGCTCGACCAGGTGCCGCACGGCCATGCGGGCCGCGGCGCGGTCGTCCGGGGAGACGAAGTTGGCGTCGACGTGCTCGTTGTAGCCGTTGATGAGGACGAACGGCACGCCCCGGGCGGCGAGCCGGGCGTAGCGGGCCGGGTCGGCGGTGGCGTCGGCGTGGAGGCCGGAGAGGAAGACGATGCCGGACACCCCGCGCTCCACGAGCTGCTCGACGAGCTCGTCCTCGGTGGCGCCGCCGGGCATCTGGGTGCACAGGACCGGGGTGTAGCCGTGCCCGGCGAGGACCTGCTCGACGACCTGCGCGAACGCCGGGAAGATCGGATTGGTCAGCTCGGGCACGACGAGCCCGACGAGGCCCGCGCTGCGCCGTTTGAGGCGTACGGGACGCTCGTAGCCGAGCACGTCGAGCGCCGCCAGCACCTTGTGCCGGGTCGCGCCGGCCACCCCCGCCTTGCCGTTGAGGACGCGGCTGACGGTGGCCTCGCTGACGCCCGACTGGGCCGCGATGTCCGCGAGCCGCGGGGCGCCCGTTCCGGCGCCCCGCGGCAGGGGGATCGTCACACCGCCCACCAGACGGTGGTGTCGGCGGGCAGCTCCACCGTGTCCGCGCCGGGGGCGACGGGCTCGTTGGAGAGGAGGAACCGGCCGGGCAGCGGGACGGAGATGGCCCGGCCGGTGGTGTTGGCGGTGCAGACGAAGCCGTCGCGCCGGAAGGCGAGGACGCCCTCGGGGGCCTCCAGCCACTCGACGCCCTCGCCCGCGCCGAGTCCGGGCTGCGCGCGGCGCACGGCGAGCGCGCTGCGGTACAGCTCCAGGGTGGAGCCCGGGTCGCCGGCCTGCGCCTCGACGCTCAGCGCGCCCCAGGTCGCGGGCTGCGGCAGCCAGGAGCCGCCGTCGCCGAAGCCGTACGAGGTGCCCTCGACGGTCCACGGGATCGGCACCCGGCAGCCGTCGCGGAAGCCGTCCTGGCCGCTGGCCCGCCAGAAGGACGGGTCCTGGCGGACCTCGTCGGGCAGGTCGGTGACGTCGGGCAGGCCGAGCTCCTCGCCCTGGTAGACGTAGGCCGAGCCGGGCAGGGCCAGCATGAGAAGGGTGGCGGCGCGGGCCCGGCGCAGGCCCAGTTCGCGGTCGCCGGCCTCACGGAGCTGGGTGCCCAGGCCCGGGGGGTTGGCGAAGCGGGTGGCGTGCCGGGTGACGTCGTGGTTGGAGAGCACCCAGGTGGTGGGGGCGCCGACCGGGCGCATCGCGTCGAGCGAGGCGTCGATGACGGTCCGCAGCTCGGCGGCGTCCCAGTGGGTGCCCAGGTACTGGAAGTTGAAGGCCTGGTGCATCTCGTCGGGGCGCACGTAGTTCGCGGTGCGGTCGACGGTGGGGGTCCAGGCCTCGGCGACGAGGACGCGCTCCCCGTCGTACTCCGAGAGGACCTCGCGCCAGGAGCGGTAGATCTCGTGGACGCCGTCCTGGTCGAAGAAGGGCATGACGTCGTTGCCGAGCAGCTTGAGCTGGTCGTGGGCGCCGATGTCGGGCAGGCCCGCGGCCTTGACCAGGCCGTGGGCGACGTCGACGCGGAAGCCGTCGACGCCCATGTCGAGCCAGAAGCGCAGGATGGAGCGGAACTCGTCGCGGACGGCCGGGTGCTCCCAGTTGAAGTCGGGCTGCTCCGGGGCGAAGAGGTGCAGGTACCAGTCGCCGGGGGTGCCGTCCGGGTCCTCGGTGCGGGTCCAGGCCGGGCCGCCGAAGATGGACTCCCAGTCGTTGGGCGGCAGTTCGCCGTCCTTCCCCTTGCCGGGGCGGAAGTGGTAGCGCTCGCGCAGCGGCGAGCCGGGGCCCTCGCGCAGGGCCCGCTGGAACCACTCGTGCTGGTCGGAGGAGTGGTTGGGGACCAGGTCGACGATGATCCGCAGGCCCAGGTCGTGGGCCTCGCGGATCACCGCGTCGGCGTCGAGCAGGGAGCCGAACATCGGGTCGATGGCCCGGTAGTCGGCGACGTCGTAGCCGGCGTCGGCCTGCGGGGAGGCGTAGAACGGCGAGAGCCAGACGGCGTCGACGCCCAGGTCCTTGAGGTACGGCAGCCGGCTGCGGACGCCCTCCAGGTCACCCATGCCGTCGCCGTCGCCGTCGGCGAAGCTGCGCGGGTAGACCTGGTAGATCACGGCGTCTCTCCACCAGCCCGTGTGCGTTCCGGTGGTGGGGACGTCGGCCGGGGCGGCGAGATGCTGGGTCATGTCTTCCCTGGGAGGTAAGGAGGGGCGTGCGGGGGCGGTGGTCGGGCTCAGCCCTTGACGGCGCCGGCGGACATGCCGGTGACCAGGTGCCGCTGGGCGAAGAGGAACACCAGCGCCGCGGGGACGGCGATGAGCACGGAGGCCGCGGACATCGGGCCCCACTGGGCGCCGTACTGGTTGACGAACTTCTGCAGTCCGCCCGCGAGGGTGAGGTTCTCGTCGCCGACCATGAAGGCGGAGGCGTAGGCGACCTCGCCCCACGCGGTGATGAAGGAGTAGAACGCGGTGACGGCGATGCCCGGCTTGGCCAGCGGCAGGATCAGCCGCCAGAAGGTGCCGAACGGGGTGAGCCCGTCGACGTAGCCGGACTCGTCTATCTCGCGCGGGATGGTGTCGAAGAAGCCCTTCATCATCCAGGCGCAGAACGGGACGGCGATGGTCAGGTACGTGATGACCAGGCCGGCCGGCTGGTTGAGCAGGCCCATCGACGCCATGATGTTGTAGATCGGCACGATCAGGACGGCGACCGGGAACATCTGGGTGATGAGCAGCGTCCACATCAGGCCGCGCTTGCCGGGGAAGCGGAAGCGGCTGACGGCGTAGCCGGTGGTGGCCGAGATGAAGACGCCGATGAGCGTGGTGAGGCCGGCGACGAGCAGCGAGTTGACGAACCAGGTGAGGAACGGGGTGTCCTTCAGGAGGTTCGTGTAGTTCTCGAAGGTCGTCTCCTTCACGAAGTCCGTGGTGGTCGCGTACTTCGCCGGCTTCAGCGAGGTGAGCAGCACCCAGAGCACCGGGAAGACCGCGATCACCGAGGTGACGATCAGGGTGAGGTGCAGCCCGGCCGAGGCGAGGGGCGAACGGCGGCCGCGGACCGGGGCGTTCATGACCTGGGGGGTGGGGGTCGTGGTGGTCACCAGACTTCTCCCTGCTTGCGGAGGACGCGCCGGTAGATCGCGGCGAAGACCATCAGGAGGACCAGGATCAGCACGCCCCACGTGGAGGACTGCGCGAAGTCGCGCGGGCTGATCTCGAAGGAGAACTTGTAGGCCTGGGTGACGAGGATCTGGGTGGCCTCGCCGGGCCCGCCCCGGGTGAGCAGGAAGATCACCGGGAACATGTTGAAGGTCCAGATGGTGGAGAGCAGGATCACCGTCGTGGAGACCGAGCTGAGGCCGGGCATGGTGATGTTGCGGAACCGCTGCCAGGCGTTGGCGCCGTCCATCTCGGCGGCCTCGTACAGCTCGCCGGGGATGGACTGGAGGCCGCCGAGGAGGGCGACCATCATGAAGGGGACGCCGAGCCAGACGTTGACGGCGATGACCGCGAGCTTCGCCACCGTCGGGTCGTTGAGCCAGGGCACGGCGGAGATGCCGCCGCCCGCCAGGACCTCGTTGAGCAGGCCGCGGCGCTCGTCGAAGAGGAAGCGCCAGGCGAAGACGGAGACGAAGCCGGGGACGGCCCAGGGCAGGATCAGCAGCATCCGGTAGACGGAGCGGCCGGCGATCCTGCGGTTGAGCAGGTTGGCGAGACCGAGGCCGAGGGCGAAGGTGATCGACACGCACGCGACCGTCCACACGACGGTCCAGACGAGCGTGTCGAGGAACTGGCTCCCGGTGAGCGCGTCGACGTAGTTGTCCACGCCGACGAACTCGTAGGTGGCGGGGATCTGGTTGACGCCGATGGACCGGGCGACGTTCCGCTCGTTCGCGTCGGTGAACGACAGGTAGATGCCTCGCACCAGCGGGTAGCCGATGATCACGCCGATCACGACGACCACCGGGGCGACCATCGCCCAGGCGTACCAGTGGGTGGCGAAGGAGCGCTTCCGGGTGCTCCGGCGCTTGCCAGTTCCGCGGGGGCGGGCGCCGGGGGGGGGGGGGGGCCCCGCGGCACCGCCCCCCCACGGCCGGGGGGGGGGGGCGCGCACAAACCCC
>NZ_JBSHHY010000014.1:129744-186245 GCF_053618675.1 Streptomyces sp. NPDC055632
TTGCCTTTTATCCCCCCTATCACGACGCCCCGGGGGGCCACCACCCCCCCGGCTACCGTGGGGGGGGCGATGGTGCGCTCCGGGGTGCTCGGGCGTTTGCCTGTCCGGCGGCCCGGGCCGGGGGCGACAGTGTCGCCCGCGGCCTTCGCCACCGACTGGCCGGTGGTGTCCACGGCCATCAGCCGGCCTGCCTTCCTTCTTACTTCCAGTCCTTCAGGAGCTTGCGGTAGGACTCGCCGATCGCCTTGGCGCCGGCCTCGGGGGTGGTCTGCCCGGTGAGGACCTTGGTGTACTCGACCTTGACGGGCTCGAAGAGGCTGCCGCCCTCGGGGATCCACGGGCGCTCGACGGACTTCTGCACGACCGGCTTGAAGAAGGAGATCATCTCGTTGGTCGCCACGTCGGGCTTGATGTAGACGGACTCGCGGGTCGGGAGGAGGCTGAGCTCCTTCGCGATGGCGGTCTGCGTCTCGACCGAGGTCATGTACTCGGTGAAGGCGTAGGAGGCGTCGAGGTTCTTGGAGCCCGCGTAGACGGCGAGGTTGTGGCCGCCCTGCGGGGCGCCCTGGCCGCCGGAGCCGGCCGGGACCGGGGCGATGCCCAGGTTGGCCTTGTCCGTGAACTCCTTGCCGGCGTAGGTGTCGGCGACGGCCCACGGGCCGTTGATCATCATGGCGACCTTGCCGTCCTTGAAGGCGGCCTGCATGTTGTCCCAGCCGTTGGTCGCGTCGGTGATCGCGGTCTTCGAGTCGACCAGGTCCTTGACGACCTTGAGCGCCTTCACGCCGGGCTCGCCGTCGATGGTGACCGTCTTCTTCTCGGCGTCGACCAGGTCGCCGCCCTCGCCGTACAGGAAGGAGAGGAACCAGTACGGGTCGTCGCCGCGCAGGTAGAGACCGGTCTTGCCGGTCTTCTCCTTGATCTTGGCGGAGACGGTCTTCAGCTCGTCGATGCTCTTGGGGACCTCGACGCCCGCGTCCTTGAAGATCTTCTTGTTGTAGAAGATGCCCATGGAGTCGATGACCTGCGGGACGGCGTAGGTCTTGCCGTTGTACTTGGTGGAGGCGGCGGCCTGGTCCAGGAAGTCGTCGGCGTCCTTGAGGGCCGCGGTGCCCTCCAGCGGGGCCAGGTAGCCCAGGTCCGCGAACTCGGGGGTCCAGGCGACCTCGGAGCGGATGACGTCGGGCGCGCCGGAGCCGGACTGCGCGGCGTTCTTGAACTTGTTCTGCGCCTCGCCGAAGGGCACGTTCACGTACTTGACGGTGACCTTGGGGTGCTTCTTGGTGAAGCCCTCGGCGATCTTCTTGAAGACCTTGTCCTCGGAGCCGACCGTGGAGGTGTCCCACCAGGTCACGGTGCCGGAGAGCTCGCCCGAGCCCTTCGAGCCGCCGTTGTCGGAACCGCTGTCGCCGCTCCCGCAGGCCGCCAGGGTCACGCCCAGGGCCGCGACCAGCGCGGTGGCCGCTATGCCACGCCGCATGTGAACTCCTTCAACTGATCCCGGGGGGACGAGGGGCTGGAACCTTCCTCATGCGACCGCTCCCTCGCGGCGCTCCGGGTTGGCAGGAACGTAACAGGGATGAAAACGAGCCGAAAGACCTTGCGGGATTTTTCTGCAAGACCCGGGGATCGTTACATCCGCGTGTCCCTAAGGTTGCCGACGGGTCGCTTGACAGGGGCGGGAGTGCGCCCTTCCGCACCTCGCGCGCCCCTGACGCACCTCCGGTACGCCCCGCAAGAACTGCAAGACCTTGCAGAAGGGCGACTCCCGGCCATGGCGGACGGGGTGCGCCGGGGCGGTGGGCAATACGCCCCGTGACCGGTACAGTCCACTTCCATGACCGCGCGGCTCTCCGACATCGCAGCCCAGGCGGGGGTCAGTGAGGCCACAGTCAGCCGCGTGCTCAACGGAAAGCCCGGCGTGGCCACCGCCACCCGCGAATCCGTCCTCGCCGCGCTCGACGTGCTCGGCTACGAGCGGCCCGTGCGCCTGCGGCAGCGCAGCGCGGGGCTCGTCGGCCTCATCACCCCCGAGCTGGACAACCCGATCTTCCCCGCCCTGGCGCAGGTCATCGGGCAGGCCCTGACCCGGCAGGGGTACACCCCGGTCCTCGCCACCCAGACCCCCGGCGGGTCCACCGAGGACGAGCTGACCGACATGCTGGTGGAGCGCGGCGTCGCCGGCGTCATCTTCGTCTCGGGGCTGCACGCCGACACCACCGCCGACATGTCCCGCTACGACCGGCTGCGCGGCAAGGGCGTCCCGTACGTCCTCCTCAACGGCTTCTCGCCCAAGGTGCAGGCGCCCTTCGTGTCGCCCGACGACCGGGCCGCGATGCGGCTCGCGGTGACGCACCTGGCCGCGCTCGGGCACACCCGGATCGGGCTCGCCGTCGGGCCGAAGCGGTTCGTGCCGGTGCTGCGCAAGATAGAGGGCTTCCAGAAGGGCATGGAGGAGCGGCTCGGCCTCGCCCCGGAGGAGTCCGAGGAGCTGATCCAGCACTCCCTGTACACCCTGGAGGGCGGCCAGGCCGCGGCGGGCGCGCTGATCGCGCGCGGCTGCACGGCGGTCGTCTGCGCGAGCGACATGATGGCGCTCGGCGCGATCCGGGCGGCCCGGCAGCAGGGGCTCGACGTGCCGAGGGACGTCTCCGTCGTCGGCTTCGACGACTCCCCCCTCATAGCGTTCACCGATCCGCCGCTGACCACCATCCGGCAGCCGGTGCAGGCGATGGGGCAGGCCGCGGTCCGCGCGCTGCTCGAAGAGGTGGGCGGCACCCCGGCCCCGCACTCCGAATTCGTCTTCATGCCCGAGCTGGTGGTCCGGGGCTCCACCGCCTCCGCGCCGTCCTCCGTCAGGCCTCCTTCCTGAGACCGACCGGGTGCGCACCGGGCCCGACCTTGGGATGATCGGTCGGGGGCGGCCATCTGGCAGACTCTCCTCCCATGGGTGAAACGACCGTGAAGAGTGTGGACAACCGGACGACCCCGTCGTCACCCATCGCGGCCGACGGCAGGCTGTCGCGGCTGCGCACGCGCGTGCCCCGGCGTCCCACCATCTGGTTCGAGATCCTGCTCATCGCGGTGAGCTACTGGACGTACTCCCTCATCCGCAACGCGGTGCCGGAGCAGAAGGCCCAGGCGCTCAGGAACGCCGACTGGATCTGGCGGGCCGAGGAGTCCCTCGGGCTCGCCTTCGAGCACACCGTCAACCACGCCGTGAACTCGGTGACGTGGCTGATCGTGACGATGAACTACTACTACGCGACGCTGCACTTCGTCGTGACCATCGGTGTGCTGGTGTGGCTGTACCGATGGCAGCCGGGCCGTTACGCGGCGTTCCGCACGGTCCTGTTCGCGACCACCGGCGTGGCCCTGGTCGGCTACTACCTGTACCCGCTCGCGCCGCCGCGGCTCATGAACGGCCAGGACTTCATCGACACGGTCCTGGTCCACCAGACCTGGGGCTCGATGGCCTCGGGGAACCTCAAGCACGTGTCGAACCAGTACGCGGCGATGCCGTCGATGCACATCGGCTGGTCGCTCTGGTGCGGGATCACGATCTTCCTGCTCGCGAAGGCGCCCTGGGCGCGGATCCTGGGCCTGCTCTACCCGACGGCGACCCTCGTCGTCATCGTGGCCACCGCCAACCACTTCTGGCTGGACGCGGTCGGCGGCATGATCTGCCTGGGCTTCGGCTTCGCCGTCTCGTACTTCTGGTACGGCTCGCGGCCCCACCGGCTGCCGAAGCTGGTGGAGCCGGTGGAGCCCGTGGGCGTGGTCGCGCACGGCGGCCCGGTCCCGGAGGCGGACCGCGAGGGCGATCTGGAACGGCCGGTCGACTCCCGGCGCTAGCCGCCCCCTCTTCAGTTCCCCCGGTACGTGATCCGGCCGCCCGCGACGGTGAGCCGGACCGGGGCCCCGGCGGTCTCGTCCGCCGGGGCCTCCACCGGGTCCAGGGCGAAGGCGGTGAGGTCGGCCCGGAAGCCGGGGGCGATCCGGCCCGCGACCGCCTCCTCACCCGCCGCGAACGCCGCGTGCGTGGTCATCCCCTCCAGGGCCATCAGGCCCGTGAGCCCGTGCCGGGCCGAGGCCGCGCCGCGCGGGGCGCGGGCGGTGGCGAGGACCTGCCGGGCGTCGTGGTGGGCGATGGGCCAGTCGGAGCCGAGCGCGAGGTGCGCCCCGGCGTCCCGCAGGTCGCGGCAGCGCCAGGCGCGCCCGGCCCGCTCCTCCCCCAGGCGCGAGGACCACTCGTCGGTGTGGTCGGCGCGGGTGTACGCGGTGTGCGGGGGCTGCATCGAGGCGGCGACGCCGAGCGCGGCGAAGCGCCCGAGCTGGTCGTCGGGGACGGTCTCGATGTGCTCGATCCGGTGCCGGGGGCCTCCCGTGCCGAGGGCTTCGACGGTGTCGAGGGCGTGGCGGACGGCCGCGTCGCCGATGGCGTGGGTGGCGGTGCCGACCCCGGCGCGGTGGAGGTGGGCCACGGCGGCGGAGTACGCGGCCGGGTCGGGCCAGAAGGCGTCGGTGCCCCGGCCGTGGCAGTCGGCGTGCTCCAGCCAGGCGGTGCCGCCCTCGACGGTGCCGTCCATGAAGAACTTCACCCCGCCGATCCGCCACAGCCGGCCGGCCCGCTCCTGGAGCCGTACGAGACCGTCGAGCTCGTCGTCGGTGACGCCGGGCATGCACCAGGGGGCGAGGCGCAGCCGCAGCGGCAGGTCGCCGTCCTCCTCGATCGCGGCGAGCAGGCCGGGGACGTCGTGTCCGCCGAGGTCCATGACGTGGGCGGAGGCGAGGCCGGTGGCGGCCATGGCGGTGAGCAGGGCGACGAGCCGGTCGCGGCGCTCGGCGTACGGCAGGACGGGCAGGACCGGGGACACCAGGTCCATGGCGGCGTGCTCGATCAGGTGTCCGGTGGGGCGCCCGTCGGGACCGCAGACGATCTCGGCGTGCTGGGCGAAGGCCCGGGGCCCGTCGATGCCGGCGGCCCCGAGGGCGGCGGCGCTGACGAGGGCGGAGTGCCCGTCGTAGAGGCGCAGGTGGGCGGGGGCGCCGTCGAGGGCGTCCTCGATCAGGTCGTGGTGGACGGGCCGGCCGCCGAAGGCGTTGTGGTCGAGGCCGAAGCCGAGGACCCAGCCGTCGCGGCGCTCGGCGGCCCGGAGCCCCGCCCGCAGCCCGTCGAGGTCGGTGACGGCCGAGAGGTCGGTTCCGGCGGTCATCTCCAGGCCCCAGACGGGGTGGCTGTGGGCGTCGGTGAGGCCGGGGACGAGGGTGGCGCCGGCCAGGTCGACGGTCTCGGTGCCGGGTCCGGCCCAGGCGCGGGCCTCGGCGTCGGTGCCGAGGGCGGTGATCAGCCCGTCGCGGACGGCGACGGCGGTGTGGCCGGTGAGTTCGGGGGCGCGGACGCGGGCGTCGACGAGGACGAGGTCGGGTGCGGACACGGGAGGTCTCCGGTTTCGGACGGTTCGGCGGCGAAGCGGGCGTAGACCTCGGGGCGGGTGCGGCGGAGCCGGCGCGCCAGGAGGAGCCCGAGGAGGAAGACGGCGGGGACGAGGGAGACGAGCACGGTGTCGACCGTGGTCGTGGCGCCGGTGAAGAGGTCGACGTGGGCGGCGACGAGGACGATCGCGGCGGCGAGGAGGACGAAGGCGGTGAGGGGGGCGACGACGGTCCGCAGGACGCCCTCGCGGTGGTCGATCCGCCGGAAGAAGCAGGGCACGGCGAGCGCGGCGAGGAGCTGGAGGAGCATCAGGCCCAGCATCCCGGGGGTGTTCACCCAGAGCAGGAGCTGCTGGTACGGGTCGGCTCCGGCGAGCGCGAAGGCGAGGACGACGACGGCGCCGAGCACGGTCTGGGCGGCCCCGGCGACGTACGGGGAGCGGTGGCGGGGGTGGATCCGGCCGAGGGCCTCCGGCAGGACGCCCTCCTCGGCGAGGGCGAGGGTGTAGCGGTTGATGGCGTTGTGGAAGGCGAGCAGGGAGGCCAGGACGCTGGTGACGATGAGGACGTGCATCAGGTCGGCGGCCCAGGCTCCGACGTAGGTGGTGATGGCGGCGAAGAAGAGGCCGCCGGGGTCGTCGGCGGCGGCCCGGACCACCTTGTCCTCGCCGAAGGCCTGGATCACGGTCCAGACGACGAAGGCGTAGAAGAGGCCGAGGAAGGCGACCGCGGCGTAGGTGGCGCGGGGGATGGTGCGGGCGGGGTCGCGGGCCTCGCGCCGGTAGATGACGGTGGACTCGAAACCGCTGAAGGCGGCGAAGGCGAAGGCCAGGACGGCGGCGGTGCCGCCGGTGAGGACGTGGGCGGGGGCGAGGCCGCCGAGGGAGAGGCCGTGGGCCCCGCCGTCGAGCAGGACGCCGCCGGCGAGGAGGACGAGGATGCCGGTCTCGGCGACGAGGAGGACGCCGAGGACCTTGGCGCCGAAGTCGATGGAGCGGTAGCCGCCGTACCAGACGAGGAGCAGGCCGGCGAGGGAGACCGGCAGCCAGGGGACGCCGTGGCCGAGGGCGGCGGCGGTGTCCGAGGTGGCGGAGCCGAGGAGCCCGTACACCCCGATCTCCATGCCGTTGTAGCCGAGCATGGCGACGAGGGCGGCGGCGATGCCGATCGGGGTGCCGAGGCCGCGCGCGATGTACGCGTAGAAGGCGCCGGCGCTGCGGACGTGGCGGCTCATGGTGGTGAAGCCGACGGCGAAGACGGTGAGGGTGAGGCCGGCCAGGAGGTAGCCGACGGGGGCGCCGATGCCGCCGAGCAGGATGGCGACGGGGGCGACGCCGGCCATGACGGTGAGGGGGGCGGCGGCGGAGACGACGAAGAAGGAGACGTCGGCGGTGGTGAGGGTGCCGGTCCTCAGTCCCGGGGGCGCGCCGGGAGCGGGTGGGGCGGGTGCGGACATGGCTGGGGAGGGCCTTCCGGTGGCGGGTGGCAGGTGTGTCGGGATGTCCGGCCGGACGTAAACCTAAAGGCTTTCGGTTCGCGCAATGTAGCCTCGGCTCCGACCGTTCGGGAAGACCCGACGGGAATCCGACGGGAACCCGGACAGGAAGTGACGCCCCATGGGCCGGCCGCGCAGACCCCTCCTCGACCGGGAGCGCATCGCCGCCACGGCGCTCGAAGTCGTGGACGAGCGGGGCGAGTTCAGCGTCCCGCAGATCGCGAAGCGGCTCGGGGTGCAGACGGCCTCCGTCTACCACCACGTCGACGGGCGGGACGGGATCGTGGAGCTGCTCCGCGAGCGGGTGGCCGCCGGCATCGACGGCGGGACCCTGGACCTGGACCCCTGGGACGAGGCGCTCGTCGCCTGGGCCCGCTCCTACCGGGCCGCCTTCGCCGCCCATCCGCGCGCGATCCCGCTCCTCATGACCTCACCGGTGCGCGCGCCGAAGGTCCTCGCCCAGTACGAGAAGGCCGTGGGCCGGCTGCTCGACGCGGGGTTCGCCCTGCCGGACGTCATGCCCGTGATCATCGCCCTGGAGAACCTCGTCCTGGGCTCGGCCCTCGACCTGGCCGCCCCCGAGTCGATGTGGGAACTCGCCGACGAGACGGCCACCCCGCGCCTGGCCCGCGCCCTGGGCGCGGTCCCGGAGGGCCGCGCGAACCAGGCGTTCGAGCTGGCGCTGACGGGGTACCTGGCGCACGTGCGGACGCTGCTCGACGCGCCGTAGGACCTCCGCACGCCTCCCCCGCCGGAGGCGTCACGCCCCGTAGAACAGCTCCTCGACGACCGCCCTGGCCCGGCGGGTGATCCGCCGGTAGTCGTCGACCATCTCGCCGACGTGGCCCGACTCGTACCCCAGGTACCGCCCGACCGCCGCGAGTTCGCGCGGCTGGGAGGGGAAGGTGTCGCCGGGGCGGCCGCGCACCAGCATCACCGCGTTGCGGACGCGGGTGGCGAGGACCCACGCCTCGTCCAGGATCTGCGCCTCCTCCGTGGGGACGAGTCCGGCCGCGTGGGCGGCGGCGAGCGCCTCGCGGGTACGGGTCGTCCGCAGCCCCGGCTCGGCCCAGCCGTGCCGCATCTGGAGGAGCTGGACCGTCCACTCGACGTCGCTCAGGCCGCCGCGCCCCAGCTTGGCGTGGAGCGTCGGGTCGGCGCCGCGCGGCAGCCGCTCGGACTCCATCCGGGCCTTGAGGCGGCGGATCTCGCGGACCGCGTCCTCCCCGAGCCCCTCGGCCGGGTACCGCAGCGGATCGATCAGCTCGACGAACCGCTCGCCGAGGTCCCCGTCGCCCGCCATGTGCTCGGCGCGCAGCAGCGCCTGGCTCTCCCAGACGAGCGACCAGCGGTGGTAGTAGGCGGCGTACGACTTCAGGGTGCGGACCATGGGGCCGCTCTTGCCCTCCGGCCTGAGGTCCGCGTCGATCAGCAGCGGCGGGTCGGCGGTGGGCAGCTGGAGGAGCCGCCGCATCTCGGTGACCACCCGGTTCGCGGCCCGGGCCGCCTCCTGCTCGTCGACGCCCTCGCGCGGCTCGTGCACGAACAGCACGTCGGCGTCGGAGCCGTACCCCACCTCGTGGCCGCCGAAGCGGCCCATGCCGATGACCGCGAACCGGGTCGGCAGCTCCTCGCCCCACTCGGCGCGCACGGCGGCCCGCAGCGCGCCCGCGATCGTGGCCGCGTTGAGGTCGGTGACGGCCTCCCCCACCCGGTCGACGAGCGCGCCCGGGTCGGGCTCGCGGGGGCTGTCCTCGGTGCCGTACGAGCCGATGAGGTCGGCCGCCGCGGTGCGGAACAGCTCCCGGCGGCGCACCCCGCGCGCCGCCGCGACCGCCTGCTCGGCGTCGTCCGCGCGCCCGACCGCCGCCAGGACCTCCTGCTCCAGATGGCCCCGGTCGCGCGGCTTCAGGCCCTCCGGGTCGCCGAGGATCGCGACCGCCTCGGGGGCGCGGAGCAGCAGGTCGGGGGCGAGCCGCCCGGCGGAGAGGACCCGGGCGAGGTTCTCGGCGGCGGCCCCCTCGTCGCGGAGCAGCCGCAGGTACCAGGGGGTCTTGCCGAGGGCGTCGGAGACCTTGCGGAAGCCGAGGAGCCCGGCGTCCGGGTCGGCCGAGTCCGCGAACCAGCCGAGCAGCACGGGCAGCAGGGTCCGCTGGATCGCGGCCTTCCGGCTGACCCCGGAGGACAGCGCCTCCAGGTGGCGCAGGGCGGCGGCGGGGTCCGCGTACCCCAGCGCTTCGAGCCGCTGCCCGGCCGCCTTCGGGCTGAGCCGGATCTCGCCGGGGGCGAGCTGGGCGACGGCGTCGAGCAGCGGGCGGTAGAAGATCTTCTCGTGCAGCCGGCGGACGACGGCCGCGTGCCGCCGCCACTCCTTGGTGAGCGCGGCGACCGGGTCGGTGCGCAGCCCGAGGGAGCGGCCGAGGCGGCGCAGGTCGGCCTCGTCCTCGGGGACGAGGTGGGTGCGGCGCAGCCGGTAGAGCTGGATGCGGTGCTCCATGGCCCGCAGGAAGCGGTACGCCTCGTCGAGCTGGGCCGCGTCGGCCCGGCCGACGTAGCCGCCGGCGGCGAGGGCCGCGAGCGCGTCGAGGGTGGCGCCGCTGTGCAGGGTGGCGTCGCTGCGGCCGTGCACGAGCTGGAGGAGCTGGACGGCGAACTCGACGTCCCTCAGGCCCCCGGGGCCGAGCTTCAGCTCGCGGTCGATCTGGGCGGCCGGGATGTTGTCGACGACCCGGCGGCGCATCCGCTGCACGTCGGGGACGAAGTTCTCGCGCTCGGCGGCCTGCCAGACGAGCGGCGAGACGGCCTCGATGTACCGCTCGCCGAGCTCCCGGTCGCCCGCGACCGCGCGCGCCTTCAGGAGGGCCTGGAACTCCCAGGTCTTCGCCCAGCGCTGGTAGTAGGCGAGGTGGGAGGAGAGGGTGCGGACGAGCGGGCCGTTGCGGCCCTCCGGGCGCAGGTTGGCGTCGACCGGCCAGATGGTGCCCTCGACGGTGGTCTCGGAGCAGATCCGCATCAGGTGGGAGGCGAGACGGGTCGCCGCCTGGATCGCCTTGCCCTCGTCGGCGCCGTCGGCCGGCTCCCCGACGAAGATCACGTCGACGTCGGAGACGTAGTTCAGCTCGTGGCCGCCGCACTTGCCCATCGCGATCACCGCGAGCCGGCACTGGGCGGCGTCGGCGGGCGCGGCGGCCTCGGCGATGGCGAGCGCGGCGCGCAGGGTCGCCGTCGCCAGGTCGGCCAGCTCGGCGGCGGCCTGGGCGACGTCGGTGGTGCCGCACACGTCGCGGGCCGCTATGGCGAGCAGGCAGCGGCGGTAGGCGACCCGCAGCGCGACCGGGTCGGTCGCGTCGGCGAGCCCCCGCTCGAACTCGGCGACCCCCGGATGCAGGTCGGCCGCCTCGTACGTGACGAGGGTCTCCCAGTCGCGGGGGTGGCGGGCCAGGTGGTCGGCGAGCGCCTCGGAGGCGCCGAGCACGCCGAGGAGCCGGTCGCGGAAGGGCTTGGCGGAGAGCAGCGTGGTGGTGAACCGCTGCCGCTCGGCCTCGGGCTGCGCCTCGACGAGCCGGACCAGGCCGCGCAGGGCGAGGTCGGGGTCGGCGGTGGCGCCGAGGGCGTCGAGGAGGACGGAGTCGCCGCGCAGCTCGGACAGTTCGGGCACGTCGAGGAGCCGCTCGGCTCCCGAGGGGTCGGTGAACCCGTGCCGCAGCAGGCGTGTGAACGTGCTGCTCCTGCGTCCCGGCACCGTCATTCCGCCGCTCCCTCCGAGCACGTCCGAGCTGGGGCGAGCCCGGGGGATCGAGCCTATCCGGCGCGGAGGACGGGGGCGCGCAGGCCTTCGGTTCGAAACGGATCACACGTGACATCCCGCACATCGGTCGCTTTTCCGGTCGGATGAACCGTATTTCTTGAAAGTCCGTCTTGCCGACCGCGGGACTCGTCCGCCCGTCCGTTCGACCCGCCCGTTCCGTCCGTTCGGCCCTCTGCTCCCTCCATCCGACCTCTCCGCCCGGCCCTTCCGTTCGACCTCTCCGTTCGACCTCGCCGTCCGGGCCCTTCCGTCCGGCCCCTCCGTTCCATGCGTTCCGTCCGCTCGATCCGAAAGCGCGTCCCCGACCCATGCCCGTCCGCCTCCGCCGTCCCCGTCGTCCCCGCACCTCCGACCTCCCGTCCCGCCGCGCGGCCACCGCGACCGTGGTCACGGCCGCCCTGGTGGGCGGCGCCCTCACCGGGATCCTCTCGATGACGGGCGCGCAGGAGGGGCCGGAGGCGCGCACGGCGACGAACGCGCACGCGATAACCGGCGCGCGGGCGGTCCCGGAGTTCGGGACGGCCGGGGGATCCGGGACCGCCGGGGGATCCGGGACGGCCGGGGGATCCGGGACCGCCGGGGGATCCGGAGCGGTCACGGGGCCGGGAACGGCCGCGAGGGTTCCCGGGCCCCGCGTGCCCGCGGAACCGGAGGCGGCCACCGGCGCCCCGGCGGGCCGGAAGACGGCGGCGAAGCCCGTACCGGCCCCGCCGTCCTCGGCCTCGGTGATGCAGGTCGTCGCGCACCCGGACGACGACCTGTTCTTCATGAACCCGGACATATCCCAGTCGCTCCACTCCGACGGCCCGCTGGCCTCCGTCTACCTCACCGCGGGCGAGTCGGACGGCGTCAACGCGCGCCCGCGCGACGCCGCCAAGCCGGCGGCCGACAAGGCGGGCTACGCCGAGGCCCGGCAGAACGGCATACGCGCCGCGTACGCCGAGATGGCGACGGGCAGCAGGACCAGCCCCTGGGACCGGGTCGCGATCCCCACGGCCGGCGGCGCGTGGGCCGAGCTGGACACCCTGCGTGCGAAACCGCAGGTCAAGCTGGTGTGGTTGCAGATGCACGAGGCCGGTTCGATCAGCGGCGACCGCCCGCGCAGCCTCAACGGCCTCTGGCACGGCCGCGTGCCCGCGCTCGGTTCCCAGCGGTCCGCCGGCACTCCGGTCGCCGCCGACTTCTCGTACACCAGGGAGCAGGTCGTCGCGACGATGACCGGGCTCCTGGAGCGCTTCCGGCCGACCTTCGTGCGGATGCAGGACCCGACCCCCGGCACGCACCCGGGGTCGGGGGTGTACCGGGACCACCAGGACCACCTGTACGGGGCCCGGTTCCTGCAGGAGGCGCTGGCCCGGTACGCGAAGCGGCCCGGCCACCCGCACGTCGCCGTGCAGAACTACCTCGGCTATCCGACCGGCGCCCTACCGCACACCCTCGATGCCGAGGCCGCGGGCGCGAAGCTGAAGACCCTGAAGACGTACGCGTGGCTGGACGGGGTCGCGGACTGCGGGACCCTCGCGGGCTGCGGCGACCTGAAGGTGGCCGCGCGGCCCGCCGGACGGGGCTGGACCCAGACCGTCCGGTACTCCCGGGGCACCTCCACCTCCTGGGTGCAGCGGGAGCCGGACGGCGGTCTGCTCGCCTTCTCCGTCCTCGACGGGCGCCTCGGGGTCTGGCGCAAGGCGGCGGACGCCGTCGCGTGGCGGGGTCCGGAGCTGCTGCCCGGCGACGGCGTCGACGCCGGGGTCACCTCCGTGGTCCTGCCCGACGGCCGCGTCTCCGTCTACGGGACCCGGACGGTCCTGAAGGACTACCGCCGTGAGGTGGTGAGCACGACCCAGACCGCGCCGGGCGGCGGCTTCGGCCCGTGGCGCGCGCTCGGCACCCCCGAGCGGAACGACGCCTCGGGCGCCTCGGACATCAGCGCGCCCGCCGTGGCCGTGGGCGCCGACGGCCGGGCGGTCCTGGCCGTGCGGGACAGCCGCCGCGTCCTCACCTTCCGCGAGCAGCGGGCCGACGGGGCGTGGGGGCCGTGGCGCCTCCTGGGCGGTGCGAACGTGATCGGCGATCCGGTGGCGGCGACCGACGCGAGCGGACGGGGGTACGTCTTCGCGAGCACCACGAAGACCGTGCTCGCCTGGGCCCAGCGGCGTCCCGGCGGGCCGCTGACGGCCCTGGCCCCGACCGGTCTGCCCCAGACGACGCTGGCGCTGAGCGCGGCGCCGCACGGCGACGGGGTGCGGCTCTGGTTCCGCAAGCCGGCCTCCGGCGACCTGCGCAGCGCCGACTTCTCGGGTACGGGCCCGGCCTCGCCGTTCACGGAGCTGCCGGGCACCGGGGTCGCCGGATTCGGCCCGGTGAGCGGCGGCGACGGCCTCCTCGCGGTCCGCTCCCGCACCGGCTTCCTGGCGACGGCGTCGCACGGCGGGGCGGGGACGGGGAAGAAGGGGGCCGGGACGCGGCCGGTGTGGACGCTGGACCGGTTCCTGTTCGCGGGGGCGCCGACCGCGGGGACGGACGGGGTCGCGGCGATGGGCCTGGACGGGCGGCTGCACTGGACGCCGACGGGACGCTGAGCCGGGGCCTTTCGGCCTCGGGGCCGGTTCCGAGGCTTCGGCCCCGAGGCCGGTCCCGGGGCTTTTCGGCCCCGGGGCCCGGACGACGGGCACCCGACCGACGGGCACCCGGCCAGCGGGCGCCCGACCGCCGGCCGCCCGGGGTCAGCCGCCGAGGAGGACGGGGAACGCCTCCATGTCGTTCTGCGTCATCACGGGCAGCTTGCGGAGGTCGGCGTCCGCGACCGCGAGCCGCAGCCGAGGGAAGCGCGCGAAGAGGGCGGGCAGGGCGATCCCGGCCTCGACGCGGGAGAGGGCGGCGCCGGGGCAGATGTGCGGGCCGTGGCCGAAGGTCATGTGCCGGATCGGGGCGGTCCGGGTGATGTCGAACGCGTCGGCGTCGGACCCGTGCTGCTCGGGGTCGCGCCCGATCGCGCGGTAGGAGATGACCACGCCCTCGCCCTCGGCGACGATCCCGTCGCCCACCTCGATGTCCTCGGTGGCGAACCGCATGAGGAGGTGGGTGGTCGGGGTGTCCCAGCGCAGGGTCTCCTCGATGACGGCCTCCCAGGAGACCTCCCCGTCCAGGACCAGCTTCAGCTGGTCGGGGTGGGCGAGCAGGGCCCGTACGGCGTTGAGGATGAGGCCGATCGTGGTCTCGTGCCCGGCGGCGACCATCGCCTTGAGGTTGCCGACGACCTCCTCCTCGGTGAGCGGCTCGCCGCCCTCGTCGGCGAGGATGAGCGCGGAGGTCAGGTCGTCGGTGGGCCGCGCGGTCTTCTCGCGGACGAGACCGGCGTAGAAGACGTCCAGGTCGGCGAGGAGGGCGAGGCGCTCGTCCTGCGGGGTGAGCATCGAGAAGAACTTCTTGTACTGCCGGGTGAGCATGGCGTTCGCGGCGGGGTCGACGCCCATCAGCATGCCGACGACCTTCATGGGCAGCGGCTGGGCGAACACGGACTTGAGGTCGACGACGGCCCCGTCCCTCCCGCCCTCCTCCAGGGCGTCGAGGAGTTCGGCGGTGAACTCCTCGATGTCGGGGCGTATCGCTTCGAGGCGGCGCGGGGTGAGCGCCTGGGAGGTCTTGGCCCGCAGCCGGCGGTGCTCGGCGCCGTCGACGGTGAACATGGACCGCCCGGCGTCGATCATCCCGATGAGCGGCCAGGCGTGCGTGACCTCGCCGCTGCGCCACAGGCCCCAGGCGTCGAGGTCCTTCACGAGCCGGGGGTCGACCAGGAGCCGCCGGGCGTCGGCGTGCCGGGTGACGGCCCAGGCGGGCACTCCGAGCAGGTCGATCCGGGCCAGCGGACCGGCGTCGCGCAGCCGCGCCGTCTCGCCGTCCAGGTCCTGGACCATCGGGTCGATGACGACGGTCCCGCCGTCCTGGGCGGCGGCCCGCGCGGCGGCGGCGTGGGGGCAGTTCACGAGAGGTCTCCTGTCGTACGAACGGGGGTGAACCGGACGGGGAGCGAGGTGGTGCCGCGCAGGAAGGCGGAGGGCCGCCGGACGAGCTCCCCGGCGGGGACGGCGAGTTCGAGGTCGGGCAGCCGGTCGAGGAGGACCTCGATGCCGGTGCGGACGACGATCTCGGCGATCTCCTGGGCGGGGAAGGGGCACCGGTACTCGCCGTGGCTGAACGCCAGGTGCGCGCCGCCGCCCCCGTGGGCGCCGTGGGCGCCCTGGCGGATCAGCGGGTCGGTGTTGCCCGCGCCGAGGCCGAGCAGCAGCATGTCCCCGGCCCTGATGTGCTGCCCGCCGAGCCGGGTGTCCCGCACGGCCCAGCGTCCGGCGAGGATCTGGGTGGGGGCGTCCTCCCAGAGCACCTCGGTGGTGGCCTCGGAGACGCTGCGCCGGCCGCCGGCCATCGAGTCGGCGAACGCGTCCTCGGTGAGCATCAGGCGCAGGGAGTTGCCGAGCCAGTCGGCGGTGGTGAGGTGCCCGGCGGCCGTGACGGCCATCAGGTCGAGCACGTACTCCTCGTCGGTGAACGCCTCGGGGAAGGCGAGCATGCGGGAGGTGACGTCGTTCCCGGGCGCGGCCCGCTTGGCGGCGACCAGGCGCGCCATGTGCTCGCCGAACCGCTGGTGGGCGCCGTGCGCGCCCGGTCCGCCGTCGGCCAGGTCCTTCAACACCTTGGCGATGTCCTCGCCCTCGGCGTCGGGGAAGCCGACGAGGCGCGCGAGGACGAGGACGGGCAGGGGCTCGCAGAAGTCGGCCACGAGGTCGGCCGTGCCGCGGCCGCACACGGCGTCGACGAGCCGGTCGGCGAGCTGCTCGCAGTGCCCGCGGATCTCGAACGGGTCGGCGCCCTCCAGGGCGGGGACCACCATCCGGACGTGCCGCCGGTGCTCCTCCCCCGCGGTGAAGTAGATGGACGGCATGGGCTGTCCGACCATCGGGAGCAGCGGCCAGTCCTCGGGGATGTGCGGCCACTGGTTCCACAGGCCCACGTCGCGCGGGAACAGCTCGCCGTCGCTGGTGACCCGGTGGAGCTCGCGGTACCCGATGACCAGCCAGGCGGGCACCCCGCCCGGCAGCTCGACGGGGACGACGGGCCCGTGGTCGCGCCGCATGGCGCGGTAGAGGGCCTGGGGGTCGACCTGGAACCCGGGCCCGTCGAGCGGAACGGCGGGGGCCGTGCCCGTGTGCGCGGGGCACCCGGGGGGCGGCTGCTCGGAAGGGGGGCGCGTCATGAGTCCTGAACTCCCGACTCCTGTGGCGACAGCCGCACGTGTCGCGTTCATGTGATCAACGCTGGCTCACTATAGGGAGGTTGTGTGTCGCAGGAGCCCTCAATCGCGATCAATTCCGCACAGCAGGCAGAAGATGCGGGCCAGTTGACGATCGGCAACGGAACAACAAGGAACAAGGGGGAGCATTCCCACCCCGGCGGACCCTCCCGGTGCGAGAACCGGACGACGGGAACGACGATTTTCCGTCAGGTCGAGGTGCGCGGCCTGCCCGGGTGGGCGACGGTGAAAGAGCCCGACCTTCGGCATTCCGGCCCCTCGGAGCCCGGGAAACGGAAGAGGAGAACCCATGAACTGGACACTGGAAGTGGTTCCGGTCCCCGTCACGGACATGGACCGGTCGAAGGAGTTCTACGGCGAGAAGTGCGGCTTCACCGTCGACCTGGACGACGAGGTGGCCCCCGGCACGCGGATCGTCCAGGCGACGCCGCCGGGCTCGCGCTGTTCGATCGCGCTGCTGAGCGGGATGCCGCCGATGCCGGGCACGAGGCAGACGCCCCCGGGCGGCCTGCACGGCCTCCAGCTCTGCGTCACGGACATCGAGGCGGCGCGGAAGGAGCTGGTGGACCGGGGCGTCGAGGTCTCCCCCGTGATGCACGTCGGCGCGACGGGCTGGGAGGAGGGGAAGGGCGGCACCTGGAACTCGTTCATGACCTTCGAGGACCCGGACGGCAACGGCTGGGTGGTCCAGGAGGCACCGTCGGAGCTGTCGGAACGCTGAACACCGCCCGACCGGGCCCTCAGAACCCCGGATGCCGGGCCCTCAGAACGCCAGATAGAAGTGCCGGAGCCCGTCGCTCTCCGCGACGCACCGCATCCCGGCGGCCTCCATGACCCGGTGCGAGGCCGGGTTGTCCAGGTCGGCGTCCCCCTTGACCCCGGCGACGCCGGCCACCCGGGCGATTTTGAGGAGCGCGCGCAGGGCCTCGGAGGCGTACCCCTTCCCGCGTGCGCCGGGCACGATCCCGTACCCCACGGTCACGACCCCGACCTCGTCGGGCGGCCCGTGGAACCCGATGCCACCGACGGCGAGCCCGCTCTCGGGAAGCCGTATCTCATAAGCACGGAAGACCCCGGGATCCCCACGCTCGGCAACGCCCCGCAGAAACCCGCCACACCCCCGCACGTCCCCGTCCTGGGGATACCCCTCCGCCCAGAGGTCCCCGGCGAGGGGCGTCCGCGCGACGATCCGCTCGGCGACGTCGACGGTCAAGGGGTGCAGGAGAAGCCGCGCGGTGGCGACGGAGGA
This sequence comes from Streptomyces sp. NPDC055632, assembly GCF_053618675.1. NCBI lineage: Bacteria > Bacillati > Actinomycetota > Actinomycetes > Kitasatosporales > Streptomycetaceae > Streptomyces > Streptomyces sp. NPDC055632. Next base: position 147,041 of record NZ_JBSHHY010000014.1, read on the forward strand.
GATGTTCACCCCGGAAGTGTGATCACCCGCCGCGCCCCGGGCAACGGATTTCAGCAGGCCAGGAGCCGCACCACACCGACCCAGGCGGCCCCCTCGGTCGAGTGGTGGGCCCCGACCCGCCACCGCCCCGCCGGTATGTCGACGTCGGCCTGTTGCGGCATCTCCGTGCCACCGGGGTACGGCGTCCCGAGATCGGCCCCGGCCTCGGCGGAGTCCATCAGCACGGCGGCCCCGTCGGTCTCCCAGACCCCGTACTCCTCCCAGGGGGTACGGGGGTCGTCCAGCAGGGCCTCGGCGGCGGCGACCAACTCCTCCTCGGAGTCGGCTCCGATCCACCGCACGAAGGCCCGCCGCTCGGACAGGTACCGCGTGGTGGCGGGCTCGCCCCCGAGCACGAGGACGTTCTTCTCGATCACCCCGGCGTAATCCCGCACCGCGCAGGCCCGGTCGTAGTCGTCCACCACCGTCCCCTCGCCGACGAGAACCCAGTCGCCCGTACCCCCGCCCCACTCCCGCAGCCCCGACACCGGCACCACGACGAGCGGCCCGCCCATGGACTCGACCCAGTTCTCCATGCGCCGAGCATGCCACCGCCCACCGACAACGCCCCGGCCTCAGCGCGGCTCCGACGGCTCGACCCGCCCGAGCACCTCCGCGAACGGAGCGCCGGTCCGGGCGGCGGCGATGCGCCGGGCCCGCACCTGGGCCCGCGTCCGGGGCCGGAACTTCGGCTCCCGCCCGCACCCGCACCCCTCGAACCCCTCGTACCGGAGCCCGGCCCCGAGCACCACCGCGACGACCGACCACGCCTTCCGGTCACTGCGCCGGGGCGCCGCGAAGTCGTGCCCGGCGCACAGCATCGGCTCGGAGCAGCGGGGACACGGATGCCCGGCGCCGTTCGGGTGCCGCTTGAAACCGATCCGGCACGAGACGCACACGTAGTGCAGCTTGTAGTGGACGAAGGCGTAAGTGCACATGCCCGGACCGTACTTGCGGAGCCCGGCCACCGACCACCGGACAACCGGCTCCTCCTCGTCCGGGCCGCGCGTCAGCAGCCCGCTGTGGACCGTCTCGCGACGGCCGTTCACGGCTCCGGGAACGGTGGGGCGCCGTCCAGCACCCGCAACAGCTTCCGCGCGGGTGTGGCCTCCTCCGGCCGTACGGACGAGGCGAGGCCCTCGACGGTCGGTCGGCCCGCGTGGACCGCTGCCCTCGCGGCCGTCTCCCAGCCGGTCTGCCGCCGGTAGTCCACGTCGCTCCCCCGGCCCCGGGTCGCCGCGGCGGCGGAGTGCCACTGGTCGGCCCGGCAGATGCTCCCCAGCAGCTCCAGCAACTCGGCCTTGCACGCCACGTGCGGGGAGCCGGCCAGTTCGAGAAGGAACGGGACCGCGGGAGCCGTCGCCTCGCCGACGACGAACCCCAGCGCGCAGAGCGCGTCGCCCAGGTCGTCGACGGCGGCACGGGCCGTGCTCTCGTCCCCGTACGCGATCCGGGACAGCAGCGGAGGAACACCGCCGGCAGCGGCCCCCGTCGCGTCGCGCAGCTCTCCCCAGCGGACCCCGGAGACGCCCCTCAACAGACTTCCCACGTCCCGTGCTCCTCGTCAGGTCCTCGTGGCGGGCCCGCCGACCCCTTGCGAGGCCCCGGGCGGAACGCGTCGGGGCCGGCGGTTTCCGACCGCCGGCCCCGACCGCGGGTTCGGAGCTTCGCCCGCTCCGGCCGCCGCTACAGCACCGGCAGGTTCTTCCGCAGCTCGAACGCCGTGACCTCCGAGCGGTACTCCTCCCACTCCTGCTTCTTGTTGCGCAGGAAGAAGTCGAAGACGTGCTCGCCCAGGGTCTCCGCGACCAGTTCGCTGCGCTCCATCAGGGAGATCGCCTCGCCGAGGTTCTGCGGGAGGGGCTCGATGCCCATCGCGCGGCGCTCCGAGTCGGAGAGGGCCCAGACGTCGTCGTCGGCGCCGGCCGGGAGTTCGTAGCCCTCCTCGATGCCCTTGAGGCCGGCCGCGAGGAGGACGGCGTAGGTCAGGTACGGGTTGGCGCCCGAGTCGATGGAGCGGACCTCGACGCGCGAGGAGCCCGTCTTGCCCGGCTTGTACATGGGGACCCGGATGAGGGCCGAGCGGTTGTTGTGGCCCCAGCAGATGTACGAGGGGGCCTCGCCGCCCGAGCCGGCCGTGCGGGAGGAGCCGCCCCAGATGCGCTTGTAGGAGTTGACCCACTGGTTGGTGACGGCCGAGATCTCGCCCGCGTGCTTCAGGAGGCCCGCGATGAAGGAGCGGCCCACCTTGGAGAGCTGGTACTCGGCGCCCGACTCGTAGAAGGCGTTCCGGTCGCCCTCGAAGAGGGAGAGGTGGGTGTGCATGCCCGAGCCCGGGTACTCCGAGAACGGCTTCGGCATGAAGGTGGCCTGGACGCCCTGTTCGAGGGCGACCTGCTTCATGACCAGGCGGAACGTCATGATGTTGTCGGCCGTGGAGAGCGCGTCGGCGTAGCGGAGGTCGATCTCCTGCTGGCCCGGCGCGCCCTCGTGGTGGGAGAACTCCACCGAGATGCCCATCGACTCCAGCATGGTGATCGCCTGGCGGCGGAAGTCCATGCCGACGTTCTGCGGGGTGTGGTCGAAGTAGCCCGAGTTGTCGGCCGGGGTGGGCCGGGAGCCGTCGAGCGGCTTGTCCTTCAGGAGGAAGAACTCGATCTCGGGGTGGGTGTAGAAGGTGAAGCCCAGGTCCGAGGTCTTGGCCAGGGCCCGCTTCAGGACGTAGCGCGGGTCCGCGAAGGACGGCGAGCCGTCCGGCATCAGGATGTCGCAGAACATCCGGGCCGTGCCCGGCGCCTCCGCGCGCCACGGCAGGATCTGGAACGTGCCCGGGTCCGGCTTGGCGATCATGTCCGACTCGTAGACGCGGGCGAAGCCCTCGATCGCGGAGCCGTCGAAGCCGATGCCCTCGTCGAAGGCCTGCTCCAGTTCGGCCGGCGCCACGGCCACCGACTTGAGGAAGCCGAGCACGTCGGTGAACCACAGGCGCACGAAGCGGATGTCGCGCTCTTCGAGCGTACGGAGCACGAATTCCTGCTGCTTGTCCATTTCCACACCCATCCTCGCTGGTCAGGCCGCCTGATCCCACCGCCTCGGGCACATCGGGGGCACCTGAGCATCCCACCACATGGTTTCGCGCACGTTGCACACCCATACTGCCTGCTCGGTTGTGACTCAGGTAACGGGGGAGGGCCCGATCCTGGCCCCCGTCCCCCGGTCCGCTCCCGTCGTCCGGCATCCGGTGGTACCCCGTTCGGCCCACGGAGGGCGTTCGCCCACTACGATCTCCGCCCATGGGGGCCCCACGGCTCGTACGCCCGTCCCGGCACGCGCGTCCCATGGCACTGGTGAGTGCCGTGGCGACGCTCCTCGCCGCGCTCTCCTTCTGTCTGGGGACCGGGCCGGGGGCGGAGTCCCACCACGGGCCGGCCCCGGAGCAGCGGGTGCGGGCGGCGGCGAACGCCGTCGCCGTCGAGTACGTCTGCCCGTACGACCGCGGCGGCTGCTCCCTCTTCCCGTCCCCCTCCCCCGCGGTGCTCGGCGCGCCCGCGCTCGATCCCCCGCTCCAGGCGGCGGACGGGCTTCCGCGCCTCGCCCCGGTCTCCGGCGACGGGCCGGCGCGCCGCTCCGGCGTCCGGCCGCGCGCGCCGGACCTGCACGTCCTTCAGGTTCTCCGCACGTAGGCGGGTGACGGGGCGGCCCTCCGTCCCCGCCGCCGCACGTCCGTGCCCGTACCGAACCCCACCCCCACCTCCCGAAGAAGGACGACACCACCATGGCCGCCAACCGCTCCGCCAACGCCGACCGCCGCGCCCGAATAGAGGAGATGCGCCGCGCCGAGCAGGCCCGTGAGCGCCGCAACCGCCTGATCACGATCGGCGTCTCGACCGTCGTCGTGCTCGGCCTCGTCGGCTTCGGCAGCTTCGTGCTGATGAAGAAGTCCGACGAGCAGGACAAGAAGGAAGCCGCCGCCAAGGCCCCGATCTCCGCCGAGAAGAGCTGGGACCCCGCCAAGCTCGGCCGCAACCACGTCCAGACGGCCGTGAAGTACGACATGAAGCCGCCGGTCGGCGGTGACCACAGCCAGGTCTGGATGAACTGCGACGGCGACGTCTACACGAAGCCGGTCCCGGACGTGAACGCCGTGCACTCGCTCGAGCACGGCGCCGTCTGGGTGACGTACAACAAGCAGGCCCCCAAGGGCGACGTGGAGAAGCTGGCCGCGAAGGTCGGCAAGACCAAGTACACGCTGATGAGCCCCGTGGACGACCAGGCCGGCGCGATCATGCTGTCCGCCTGGGGCAAGCAGGTGACCGTGGACGGCGCGGACGACCCGCGCGTCGACGCCTTCTTCACCAAGTACGTGCAGGGCCCGCAGACCCCGGAGCCGGGCGCGGCCTGCACGGGCGGGCTCGACGCGGCGGGTGCGGGCGGCGCCGGGATGGGCCAGTGAGGCCGAACCGCACGCAGGGGGCGGCGATCGCCGCCGTCGCCCTCGCGGTGCTCTTCGCCGGGGGCGCGGTGACCGTCGCCTCCGCGGACCGCGACGAGGCGCCCGCCGCCCCCGTCTCCACGTCGGCGGACGCCGGGTTCGCCCGGGACATGGCGGTCCACCACCAGCAGGCCGTCGAGATGTCGTTCATCGTCCGGGACCGGACGAAGGACGAGGCCGTGCGCCGGCTCGCGTACGACATCGCGAACACGCAGGCCAACCAGCGGGGCATGATGCTCGGCTGGCTCGACCTGTGGGGGCTGCCCAAGACCGAGTCCGGCGTCGAGCCGATGACCTGGATGGGCATGGGCGGCTCGGGCGACGCCGGTCCGCTGGACGGGGCGCTCATGCCGGGCATGGCGACCAAGACGCAGATCGAGGAGCTCCGGAAGGCCAGTGGCCGGGAGGCCGAGGTCCTGTACCTGAAGCTCATGACCGAGCACCACAGAGGCGGGGTCCACATGGCCGAGGGGTGCGTGCAGAAGTGCACCGTGGGCGTCGAGCGCTCGCTCGCCCAGGGCATGGTCGACGCGCAGAAGTCCGAGATGCTGCTGATGGCGGACATGCTGAAGGAGCGCGGGGCCTGATCCCGGGCCCGTGAGCAGAGGCCGTACGGCCCCCGTGACCCGCTGCGGTCGCGGGGGCCGTGCCGTGCGCCGACAATGGGTGGGCTCGGGGATTCGTACGACGTTCGACGACGAAAGGTACGCGACCCCATGACCACGGCGAAGGACATCATGCACACCGGGGCCCGGTGGATCCCGGCTCACGAGACGCTCGACCGCGCCGCGCAGCTCATGCGCGACATGAACGTGGGCGCGCTGCCCATCGCCGACGAGAACGAACGTCTCTGCGGCATCCTCACGGACCGCGACATCGTCGTCGGCTGCGTGGCCATGGGCCACGACCCGTCCAAGGTGACCTGCGGCGAGATGGCCAAGGGCACCCCGCGCTGGGTCGAGTCGGACGCCGACGTGGGCGCCGTCCTGGAGGAGATGCAGAGCCACCGGATCAAGCGGCTCCCCGTCATCGAGGAGAAGCGGCTCGTCGGCATGATCAGCGAGGCCGAGCTGGCGCAGCACCTGTCGGACGAGCAGATCAAGGCGTTCTGTATGAGCGTCTACGCGTCTTCCTGACGGCCCCCTCCGGACGGTCCACGGGCGTCCGCGCCGTCTTCCTGACGGCTCTCCGGGCCTCCACGGGCGTCTGCGCCGTCTTCCTGACGGCTCTCCGGGCCTCCACGGGCGTCTGCGCCGTCCTCCTGACCGCTCCGGACGCCCATGGACGTCTACGCGTCCTCCTGACCGCTCCGGAGATCCAGGACCGCCCGGGCCACCGCGTCCGGGCGGTCCCTCATGACCAGGTGGCCCGACGGCTCGGCCGCCTCGTAGCGGGCGCCGAGCCGCCGGGCGAGGGCGCGCTGCCGCCGCTCCCAGCGGGCGGAGCCGTCGGGGGCGGCGAGGACGGTGACGGGGAGGCCGGGCGGGAGCGGGTGCTCGTCCCGCAGGGCGAGGAGTTCGGCGGCGACGGCTCCGTAGCGGGCGTTCTCCAGGAGGGTGCCGCGCAGCACGCGCGAGGTGCGGTAGACGCGGCGGACGAGGGCGGGGTCGGTACGGACGGGGGCGGGGCCGGGGTGCGGGGCGCCTCTCCGTACGGTCCCCGCCCGGACCGCGAGGTCCCGGACCGCCGGGCCGAGCGCCGCCGGGAGTCCGGCGGCGCAGAGGACGGCGCCGAGGGCGCGGGCGGGCGCGGTGGTACGGGACGGCCGCGGGTCCTCCTCCACCGAGGAGTCGACGAGGACGAGGCCGGCGGCCCGGTCCGGGTGCAGCCGGGCGAAGGCCTCCGCGTGGAACCCGGCGATCGAGTGCCCGACGACGACGGCCGGTCCGCGGTGGCCGAGCGCGTCGAGGACCGCCGCGATCCGGTCCGCCTCGCCCGCCGCCGTCGGCGGGGCCGCCGCCGGGGCGGAGAGGCCGTGGCCGGGACGGTCGAAGCGGACGAGCGTGCGGTACGGGGCGAGGTGCGGGACGACCGGGTCCCAGTCGAACCAGCTCATGCCGAGGCCGGCGCTCAGGACGCAGACGGGTCCGGAGCCCTCGGTCACCACGTGGTGGGGCACGCCCCCGATCCGTACGAAGGTCACCGCCGCTCCCTCCGTCCGTCCCCGGCCGGGGAGCGCGCGAGGGAGTGTGCGAGGACGGCGAGCCACACGGCCACCAGGAGGACCTGGAGCCGCTGGCCCGCGCCGAGCGCCCAGACGCCCTTCCCGGCCTCGAAGGCGGCGACGGCGGCGAGGGTCCAGGCGGTGGCGGCGAGCTCCAGGACGACCAGGACCGGTCCGGTGCGGGCGAGGGGCAGCAGGCGGTCGTGGCGGCGGGCGGCGACGGTCAGGGCGACCAGGGCGGCGAGCGCGCCCGTCATCGCCAGGCTCGAACTGACGGCGTGGGCCGCGTGGGTGGCGGGGACGAGCCCGGCGGTCTCGCGCGCCGCGCACACGGGGTCGGCGGTCGGGGTGCAGCTCAGCGGCAGCCGGGAGTCGGCGACGGTGGCGGCCCCGAAGACGGCGAGCGCGATCCATCCGCCGACGGCCCAGGGGTCGCGGCCCGCGCGGCTGCCCGGGTCCGGCGGCCCGCCGGACCCTCCGCGCGCCCGCCACGCCCCCGCCAGGCCCGTCAGCGCCCCCGCCAGGACCAGGAGGCCCGCCGCGAAGTCGGTGGCGCGGAAGAGGCCGCCGAGGGGCTGGTCGGCGGCGGCCAGTTCGGAGACGTACGTCCGGACCGGGTCGAGGCCGGTGCGGACGACGACTTCGAGGACCCAGGCGGTGTACGCGAACGCACCGAGGGCCAACAGGGCTGCGGCCGTGCGCGCGACACTCCTGGACATACCGGTTCGAACGCCGGGACGGGCCCCGGGGTTCCCGGTGGCGGGCCCCGGCCTCGCGGGCGGCTCCGCACGGGCGGCTCCACGAACGGGCGGCTCCGCACGGACGCCTCCACGAACGGACGACTCCGCACGGGCGCCTTCCGGGCGGACGCCCGGCCCTGGGACCCGGAATCCCCGACCCGTATCCCAGGACATAGCGTCGGTCTGACGATTACACTGGGCGGGTGCCTCAACTACGCCTCGCCCTGAATCAGATCGACTCGACCGTCGGAGACATCGCCGGGAACGCGGAGGCGATCGTGCACTGGACCCGGCACGCCGTCGGGCAGGGCGCGCATCTCGTCGCGTTCCCCGAGATGGCGCTGACCGGATACCCCGTCGAGGACCTCGCGCTGCGCTCCTCCTTCGTGGAGGCGTCCCGGACGGCCCTGCGCGGGCTCGCCCGGCGCCTCGCCGAGGAGGGGTTCGGGGAGGTGCCGGTGGTCGTCGGCTACCTGGACCGCTCGGAGCGGGCGGAGCCCCGGCTCGGCCGGCCGGCCGGGTCGCCGGAGAACGCCGCCGCCGTCCTGTACGGCGGGGAGCCGGCGCTGCGGTTCGCCAAGCACCACCTGCCCAACTACGGCGTCTTCGACGAGTACCGCTACTTCGTCCGGGGCGACACGCTGCCCGTCGTCCGGGTCCACGGCGTCGACGTGGCCCTGGCGATCTGCGAGGACCTCTGGCAGGACGGCGGCCGGGTCCCGGCGGCGCGCGCCGCGCGGGCCGGACTGCTCCTGTCGGTGAACGCCTCGCCGTACGAGCGGAACAAGGACGACACGCGCCTCGAACTGGTCCGGGCGCGGGCCCGGGAGGCCGGGTGCGTCACGGCGTACCTGGCGACGACCGGCGGCCAGGACGAGCTGGTCTTCGACGGCGACTCGATCGTCGTGGACGCGGCGGGCGAAGTGGTGGCGCGGGCCCCGCAGTTCGTCGAGGGCAGCGTGATCCTGGACCTGGACCTTCCCGCGTACGACCCGGACGCGCCGGAGGGGCCGACCGGGGAGGACGGGCTGCGGATCGACCGGGTGACGCTCTCCGAGAAGCCGCTGCCCGCGTACGAGCCGGAGCTGACGGGCGGTTACGCGCACCGGCTCGACGACGACGAGGAGGTGTACTCGGCGCTCGTCATCGGCCTGCGCGCCTACCTCGCGAAGAACGGTTTCCGTTCGGTCCTGGTCGGCCTGTCCGGCGGCATCGACTCCTCGCTCGTCGCGTCGATCGCCTGCGACGCGCTCGGCGCGGAGAACGTGTACGGGGTGTCGATGCCGTCGAAGTACTCCTCCGCGCACTCGCGCGGCGACGCGGCCGAGCTGGCCCGCAGGACCGGCCTCAACTACCGCACGGTGTCGATCGAGCCGATGTTCGACGCGTACATGGGGGCGCTCGGCCTCACCGGGCTCGCGGAGGAGAACCTCCAGGCCCGGCTGCGCGGCACGGCCCTGATGGCGCTCTCCAACCAGGAGGGGCACCTGGTGCTCGCGCCGGGCAACAAGTCCGAGCTGGCGGTGGGCTACTCGACGCTGTACGGGGACGCGGTGGGCGCGTTCGGGCCCATCAAGGACGTGTACAAGTCGGACGTCTTCCGGCTGGCGCGCTGGCGGAACCGGGCGGCCGAGGAGCGCGGCCAGACCCCGCCGATCCCGGAGAACTCGATCTCCAAGCCGCCCAGCGCCGAGCTGCGGCCGGGGCAGGTCGACACGGACTCGCTGCCGGACTACGAGGTGCTGGACGGCGTCCTCGCCCTGTACGTGGACCGGGACCTGGGCCGGGACGAGATCGTGGCCGCCGGGTACGACGAGGAGCTGGTGACGCGGACGCTGCGGATGGTGGACGCGGCGGAGTACAAGCGGCGCCAGTACCCGCCGGGCACCAAGATCTCGGCGAAGGGCTTCGGCAAGGACCGGCGCCTGCCGATCACGAACCGCTGGCGGGAGTCCCCGGCCGGCTGACCCCGGCCCCGGCGTCCTCTCCGGCGTCCTCTCCGGTGTGCTTCCCGGTGTCCTTTCCGGCGTCCTTGAGGGGGCTTCCCGCGACCACGCGGGAGGCCCCCTCCGGCGTGCGGCGGTCGAGCAGGCCCGCCACCACCGCGACCGCCAGGCCGACGGCGGTGAGGCCCGCGCCGACCAGGGCCGGGGAGGTCCAGCCCCAGCCGGCGGCGACGGCCGCGCCGCCCGCCCAGGCGCCGCCCGCGTTGGCGAGGTTGAAGGCCGAGTGGTTGGAGGCGGAGGCGAGCGTCGGGGCGTCCTTGGCCTTGTTCATGACCAGCATCTGGAGCGGAGTGGTGGTCATGAAGCCGACCGCGCCGAGGACGACGACCGTGACCAGGGCCAGCCAGGGCACGTGGACGGTGAAGCGGAAGGCGACCAGGGCGAGGACGAGGGCGGCGAGCGAGCCGTACAGGGTGGGGCGCAGCGCCCGGTCGGTCAGCGGTCCGGCGGCGAGCGCGCCGCCGGTCATCCCGAGGCCGAAGAGGGCGAGGACGAGCGTGACGGTGGAGTCGCCGAAGCCCATCACCTCGGTGGTCATCGAGGCGAGGTACGAGTAGACGGCGAAGACGCCCGCGAAGCCGAAGACGGCGGTGAGCAGGCCGAGCAGCACCTGCGGGCGGCCGAGGGCGCGCACCTCGCGGCCCAGGCCCTGGTGCCCGTCGGCGGGGATCGGCGGGACCAGGCGGGCGAGCGCGGCCATGGCGAGCAGGCCGATCGCGGAGACCACGAGGAAGGTGGCCCGCCAGCCGAGGTGCTGGCCGAGGAGGGTCGCGGCCGGTACGCCGAGGATGTTGGCGACGGTGAGGCCGAGGAACATGGTGGCCACCGCCCGCGCCTGCCGTCCCTCGCGGACGAGACGGGCGGCGACGACCGCGCCGAGGCCGAAGAAAGCGCCGTGCGGGAGGCCGGCGAGGACCCGGCCCGCGACGAGCCAGCCGAAGCCGGGGGCGAGCGCGGAGGCGAGGTTGCCGACCGTGAAGAGCGCCATGAGCAGCAGGAGCATCCGCTTGCGCGGGATGCGGGAGCCGAGGGCGGTGAGCAGCGGGGCGCCGACGACGACCCCGATCGCGTACGCCGAGACGAGGTGTCCGGCGGTGGGGACGGAGGTGCCGAGGTCCTCTGCGACCTGGGGCAGGAGCCCCATCATCACGAATTCGGTGGTGCCGATGCCGAAGGCGGAGACGGCCAGGGCGAACAACGCCAGGGGCATGAGGGGGAGGGCCTTCCGGGGACGGGGCCGGGGGCTGCCCCCCGAATTAGTTCTTCGTCTGAACAAATTGTCGCAGACGACGTGTTCCCGGTGGCTTCCGGAGGATGAAGGGGACGTTTCGGCGCGGGGCCGGTGCGGGAACCGGTTCAGAACGTCACGCGGGCGGCGATCGGGAGGTGGTCGCTCCTCGTGGCGGGCAGCGCCCAGGAGGAGACGGGCTCGACGCCCTTGACCATGATCTGGTCGATGCGGGCCATCGGGAACGAGGCCGGCCAGCTGAAGCCGAAGCCGTCGCCGGCCGCGCCCTGGGTGGAGCGGAGCTGCGAGGTGACGGCGTTGAGGGCGCGGTCGTTCATGGTGCCGTTGAGGTCGCCGAGGAGGACGATCCGCTCGTGCCGGTCCCGGGAGATGGCCTCGCCGAGCGCGTCGGCGCTGTTGTCGCGCTGGTTGGCGGTGAAGCCGGCGTTCATCCGGACCCGCACGGAGGGCAGATGGGCGACGTACACGGCCACCTCGCCCTTCGGGGTCACGACGGAGGCGCGCATGGCCCGGGTCCAGCCCATGTGGATGTCGACGGGCCGCGCGTCCCGCAGCGGCAGCTTGCTCCAGAGGCCCACCGTGCCCTGGACGGAGTGGTACGGGTAGGCCTCGGCGAGGCCCTCCTCGTAGACCGGGACCATGTCGCCCTTGAGCTCCTCCAGGGCGAGCACGTCGACGCCGGAGGCGGCGAGCTGCCGGGCCGCGCCCTCGGGGTCGGGGTTCTCGGCGTTCACGTTGTGGGTGGCGACGGACAGGTCGCCGCCGGGGGCGGACTTGTCGGCGACGAGCCCGCCGAAGAGGTTGAGCCACACCACGGCCGGAAGCAGCAGGGCGATCAGCGCGGTGGCGGACCGGCGCAGCAGCGCGAGGACGAGCAGGAGCGGCACGAAGAGGCCGAACCAGGGCAGGAAGGTCTCCGTGAGGCTGCCCAGGTTGCCGATCCGGTTGGGGATGTCGGCGTGGAAGACCATCACGAGGGTGAGCGCCACGGCGGTCAGGGCGATCAGGACGCCCCGGCGCCAGACCCCCCGGTCTCTGCGGAGCCGGTCGAGGGCGGCCCGGAACCGGGAACGGGGACGCTCGCCGTTCGCGCCGCCGTACTCGGTCCCCGTCGTGTCCACCCGCGTCATCGCTGCCCTCACTGCCTTGCCGCCGTACCGTCGTGCCTGCTGCCGTGGCCCGACGTCGACACTAGGCGATGAGGGGACGGCCGTACTCCCCCAGGGACGACACCGCACGCGTGGCGGGTTCCTCGGGAAGTGCCGAAGTGGGACGGCTGTGACAGAACGCTCATATTCGCGACGGTCCGGGGCGGGGCCGGGGACCCGCCGGGCGGGGCTCCGGAGCGGCGCGGGCCGGACCCCGGAGCGGTGCCGCGCCGGTTTCACACATTGCGGCGGTGTGAACAGCGCCACTCCGGCCCACTTTCCCGTCCGCCCGCCGAAGTGCCACCATGGATGTGGTCCGGGGACGCCGTGAGGGCGCCTCGAGATGACGACAAGGAGCCGTGCACCATGACGCTTCAGGCTGCCCAGAAGCCGCCCGCCTCCGGCGGCGACGGCGACAAGTCGCTCTACGGGGGGAAGGGCACCCGCCGCATCACCGTCCACGACATCGCCGCCGCCAAGGCCCGCGGCGAGAAGTGGCCCATGCTCACCGCCTACGACGCGATGACCGCCTCCGTCTTCGACGAGGCCGGCATCCCGGTGATCCTCGTCGGCGACTCGATGGGCAACTGCCACCTCGGCTACGACACCACCGTGCCCGTCACGATGGACGAGATGACCCTGCTCTCCGCCGCCGTCGTACGGGGCACCAGGCGGGCCCTCGTCGTCGGCGACCTGCCCTTCGGCTCGTACCAGGAGGGGCCCGTCCAGGCCCTGCGCAACGCCACCCGGCTCGTCAAGGACGCCGGCGTCGGCGCGATCAAGCTGGAGGGCGGCGAGCGCTCGCTGCCGCAGACCGAGCTGCTCGTCCAGGCCGGCATCCCCGTCATGTCCCACCTGGGCCTGACCCCGCAGTCCGTCAACACCATGGGCTACCGGGTGCAGGGCCGCTCCGACGAGGCCGCCCACCGGCTGCTCAGCGACGCCAAGGCCGCGCAGGACGCGGGCGCGTTCGCGGTCGTCCTGGAGCTCGTGCCGGCCGAGCTGGCCGCCGAGGTCACCCGTTCGCTGCACATCCCGACCATCGGCATCGGCGCCGGCGCCGGGACCGACGCGCAGGTCCTCGTCTGGACCGACATGGCCGGTCTGACCGGCGGCAAGGTGCCGCGCTTCACCAAGCAGTACGCCAACCTCCGCGAGACGCTCGGCGACGCCGCGCGCGCCTTCGCCGAGGACGTCTCCGGCGGGGCGTTCCCCGCCGAGGAGCACACCTTCCACTGATCCCGGAAGGCCCCTCGCAGAGGGTCCCGAGAAGCCACTGCGGCACCTCCGACAGCCCGCCGACATCCCCCATCGGCGGGCTGTCGGCCGTCTGTAGGAGCGCTGTCGGTGGCGCCTGGTCCACTGGTGTCCATGACGCGATCACACACCAACGCCGTCGAGGTACGGGGCCTCGTGAAGCACTTCGGCGAGACGAAGGCCCTCGACGGGGTCGACCTGGACGTCCGGGAGGGCACGGTCCTCGGGGTCCTCGGCCCCAACGGCGCCGGGAAGACCACCCTCGTCCGCTGCCTGTCCACCCTGATCGTCCCGGACTCCGGGACCGCCACCGTCGCCGGTTACGACGTGGTGCGCCAGCCCCGGCAGCTGCGCCGCACCATCGGCCTCACCGGCCAGTACGCCTCGGTCGACGAGAAGCTGTCCGGCTGGGAGAACCTCTACATGATCGGGCGGCTGCTCGACCTCTCCCGCAAGGACTCCCGGGCCCGCGCCGACGAGCTCCTGGAGCGCTTCTCGCTCACCGAGGCCGCCAAGCGGCCCGCGATGAACTACTCGGGCGGCATGCGCCGGCGGCTCGACCTGGCCGCCTCGATGATCGGGAACCCGGCCGTCCTCTACCTGGACGAGCCGACCACCGGCCTCGACCCCCGCACCCGCAACGAGGTCTGGGACGAGGTCAAGCGGATGGTCTCCGAGGGCGCCACCGTCCTGCTCACCACCCAGTACATGGAGGAGGCGGAGCAGCTCGCGAGCGAGCTGACCGTCATCGACCGCGGCAAGGTCATCGCCAACGGCAAGGTCGACGACCTCAAGGCCCGGGTCGGCGGCCGCACCCTGAAGGTGCGTCCGGTGGACCCGGCCGACCTGACCGCCATGGCCGCCGCGCTCCGCGAGACCGGTCTCGACGGCGTCGCCGGCGCGACCGTCGTCCCCGACGAGGGCGCGCTGTACGTGCCGATCCTCGCCGACGAGCAGCTGACCGCCGTCGTGGCCCTGCTGGGCGCGCGCGGTTTCGGCATCGCCCACATCGGCACCCATCTGCCCAGCCTGGACGAGGTGTTCCTGGCGATCACCGGCCAGAAGACGACCGTGTCCGACGCGCTTCCCGAGGAGGTCGCCGCATGAGCACCGCCACCACGACCACACCGCTCTCCAAGACCCCCGTCGGCGGCCCGGACCGGGGCACGGGCCCGGCGCGGGCGCTGCCCGGCGAGGGCCGGATCGGCCTGCGGGCCAACCTGCGCCACATCGGCGCCCTGGCCCGGCGCAACGCCCTCCAGATCAAGCAGGATCCGGAGTCGATGTTCGACGCCGTCCTGATGCCGATCATCTTCATCCTGCTGTTCGTGTACGTCTTCGGCGGCGCGATCGCCGGCAAGGGCAACAACGACGCGTACGTGAACTACGTGACGCCCGGCCTGATGGCGATGATGGGCATGAACATCGCCATGGCCGTCGGGTCCGGTGTGAACGAGGACTTCAAGAAGGGGGTCATGGACCGGTTCCGGACGATGCCGATCGCCCGGTCCTCCGTCCTGATCGCCAAGATCGTCGTCGAGGTCGGCCGGATGCTGATCGCCACCGCGATCCTGCTCGGCATGGGCTTCCTGCTCGGCCTGGAGATCAAGACCTCGGTCCTCGACCTCTTCGCCGCGATCGGCCTGTCGATGGTCTTCGGCGCCTCGCTGATGTGGATCTTCATCCTGCTCGGCCTCACCATGAAGACGAGCCAGGCGGTCCAGGGGGTCGCGATGCTGGTCCTGATGCCGCTCCAGTTCGGCTCGTCGATCTTCGCCCCGCCGACCTCGATGCCCGGCTGGCTGGAGACCTTCACCGACTACAACCCGCTCTCCAACCTCGCCGACGCCGCGCGCAACCTCGTCAACGGCGGCCCGGTCGCCCACTCGGTGTGGATGACCCTCGGCTGGTCGGTGCTGATCACGGTCGTCACGGCGCCGATCGCGGTCGCCAGGTTCCGCAACAAGACCTGAGTCGCGGGACGCCCCCAGGGGGGGTCAGGACTCGGCGCGCTCTCTGATCGCGTCGGCGGCGCGACCGAGCAGGGCGGCGGCCTCTTCCAAGGAGAGGCCGTCGCCCTCGGCGCGTGCCGCCCCGAACTCCGCGTCGCCGAGCACGGACCGGGCGAGCACGGTGGCCCGCTCCAGTTGTTCCCGCTCGGTCGGCGGCGGCAGGTGCTCCGCCGGGAGCAGTCCGTCCCTGGCCCCGAGCAGCACCGCACCGGTCCGCGCCTCCGGTCCGCCGAGCCCGGCCAGGGCCCAGGCGGCGATGATCAGGTGCATCGCCGGCATCTGCGGGCCGATCATCATGGACAGCGGGCCGAGGGAGCTCTCGTACGCCTCCGTGGCGAGGGCGAGCCCGGAGGCGTACCGCCCGTCCAGGACGTCCAACCAGCCGAGGACGCCGAGGGTGAAGCCCTTGAAGAGGGCGAGGGTGTCCGAGTCGAACTCCCCGAGGAGCGCGTGGAGGTGCTCGCGGGCCTCGTCGGTGCGTCCCGCGCGGCCGAGCGCCACGCCGAGGAACATGCGGGCGCCGACGCGGGGTTCGTGGCCCAGGCCGTGGTCGTCGGCCAGGATCTCGCGCAGGATCGCCTCGCCCTCGGCGGGCCGTCCGGACTCCACGAGCGTGCCGGCGTACCGGGCCCGCAGGAGCAGCGTCTGCGCCTGGGCGCCGATCCGTTCGGCGTGGCCGATGGCGGCGGTGAAGTCCGCGGCGGCCCCCTCGAAGTCGAGGAGCCGTTCCCTGGCCTCCGCGCGGGAGGAGAGCGCCTCGGCCGCGCCCCAGGCGTCGCCGAACCGTTCGAAGATCTCCAGGCTCTCGTCGGCGTCGGCGATCGCCTCGGCGGCCCGGTCGCCCCGGTTGGCGAGCATGTTGGCGCGCAGCTGGAGGATGTTGGCGAGGTCCCAGTCGTAGCCGTGGCGGCGGCAGGCGTCGACGGTGGTGTCGAGCCGCTCGCCGAGCCGGCCGGCCTCCCCGATGAGGAGGACCCCGAAGACGGCGAAGGAGCCGGGCAGCCGGCAGGACTGGGGCAGGCCGGGTTCGTAGCCGGCGGTCATCTCGCGCAGCCGCCGCACGCCCTCGGGGGTGGTCCAGCGGCCGGTGTCGTGGCTCATGTTGATCAGCTCGACGAGCCGCACCCCGCGCCGGGCCTCCCGGCGCTGCTCCTCGGAGAGCGGCGGCGGAGCGGCCGTGCACGGCTCGTACAGGGGGACGACGGGGGCGGCGGGCGGCGCGAACGGGTCGGGTCCGAGCGCGGCGGCGGCCTCGGCCCAGTACAGGGCGTCGGTGCGCAGGTCCCGCATCTGCCAGTACCAGAGCAGGCAGTGGACGAGGACGAGCGCCTCGTCCTCGTCGCGGGCGTCGACGGCCCGGCGCAGGGCGGTGCGGAGGTTGCCGTACTCGGTCCCGAAGCGGGCGATGGCGGCGACCTGGTCCGGCCCGCGCAGCTCCGGATCCGTCCGCCGGGCCAGCTCCCGGTAGTACGCCAGATGCCGCCGCCCCACCCCCGCCCGCTCCCCCGCCTCCGCCAACCGCTCCCGCGCGTACTCCGCCACCGTCTCAAGGAGCCGGTAGCGCATCCCCGCCCCACCCGGCGACGCCACCACCAACGACTTGTCCACCAACGCCCCCAGCACCTCCAGCACCTCCCCGGCCCCGCCGTCCTCGGCACACACCGCCTCCGCCGCCGCCAGATCACACCCGCCCGTGAACACCGCCAGCCGCCGCAGCACCACCCGCTCCGGACCGTCGAGCAGGTCCCACGACCAGTCGACCACCGCCCGCAGCGTCTGCTGCCGCGGCAGCACCGTCCGCGCCCCCGCCGTCAACAACCGGAAACGATCGTCCAGCCGGTCCGCGATCTGCCGCACCGACAGCATCCGCAACCGCGCCGCCGCCAGCTCGACCGCCAGCGGCAACCCGTCGAGCCGACGGCACACCTCCTCCGCCGCCGCCCGGTCCTCCCCCACCGAGAACCCCGGCCGCGCCGCCGCCCCCCGCTCCCCCAGCAACCGCAACGCCATCCCCACCGGCAACGGACCCAACGGCCGCACCACCTCCCCCGGCACCCCCAACGGCTCCCGGCTCGTCGCCAGGATCCGCAGCTCGGGACAGCGGGCGAGCAGGGCCTCGGCCAGCTCGGCGGCGGCACCGACCACGTGCTCGCAGTTGTCGAGGAGCAGCAGCATCCGGCGCCCGGCACAGTGCTCCACGAGCCGGGCGAGGGGGTCGTTCCCGGCCCGCAGCTCCTCGGCCCCCGCGCCGCGCAGGACGGTCTCGCGGGCGCCGACGGCCGCGAGGACGGCCTCGGGCACGGCCTCCGGGGCGGTGACGGGGGCGAGTTCGGCGATCCAGACGCCGTCGGGCCAGGCTCCGGCGCCGCGCTCGGCGGCCTCCTGCGAGAGCCGGGTCTTCCCGGCGCCGCCGGGCCCGAGCAGGGTGACGAGCCGGGCCGCCCGCAGGTCCTCCTGGAGGGCGGTGATCTCCTCGTCGCGGCCGACGAAGCTGGTGAGCCGCGCGCGCAGGTTGCCGGGGAGGGGGGCGGGGACGGAGGCGGGCTCCGGTCCCGCCGTGGCCGTCGCCGTGGCCGTCGCCGTGGCCGTCGCCGGCGCCTCCCCGGTGAGCAGTTCCGCGTGGAGGGCGCGCAGGGCCGGGGACGGGTCCGTGCCGAGGCGTTCGGCGAGGGCGCGGCGCACCGACTCGTACGCGGCGAGCGCCTCGGCCGCCCGGCCCGTGTCGCGGAGGGCGCGGATCCGCAGGGCCTGGAGGGGTTCGTCCAGCGGGTGGGCCTCGCAGAGGGCGGTCAGCTCGGGGAGGGCGGCGGGTGCGTCGCCGAGGGCCAGGGCGGCGTCGAGGCGGGCGCGGCGGGCGTCGAGGCGGCGGGCCTCCCGGCGGGCGGCCTCGGCGGCCCGGTCCGGCAGGTCGGCGAGGGCGGGACCGCGCCAGAGCCCGAGGGCCTCGTCCAGCAGGACGGCCGCCCGCCCGGCGTCCCCGGCGCCCAGCGCGGCCGTGCCCTCGCGGGCGAGCCGTTCGAAGCGGTACAGGTCGACGTCGTCCCGGGCGGCGTCGAGCCGGTAGCCGCCCTCGCCGGAGACCACCCGGTCCCGGCCGACGGCCCTGCGCAGCCGCCCGACCAGGGCCTGGAGCGCGGCGACCGCGTCGGCGGGCGGCTCGTCGCCGTGCCAGACCTCGTCCACGAGGTCCCGTACGGGCACGGGTCGGCCCGCCCGCAGGGCGAGGACGGTGAGCAGCGCGCGGACCCGGGGGCCGCCGACGGCCACGTCGGTGCCGTCGGGCGCGTGGGCGAGGGTGGGGCCGAGGACGGAGTAGCGCACGGGCCCATTCTCCGTGAGCACCCGGCTCCCGCTCCCGGCGGGGAGCCGTCCGGGCCGGTGGTCGACCGGACGTCGGGCCCGACCCCGGGTTCCGGACCCCCGCGGCCGTCCGGCCCGGAAGCAAGGGACCGTCCCAGGAGCGGGCCCGTCCCAGGAGCGGGCCCGTCCCCGGAACCGGGCCGGGTCCCGGTACGTTTCCCGCACACCAGCCTTCCCGTCCCCCTTTCCCCGTCCCCTGGGAGCCCCCGCGATGACCACGGCCACCACCCGGAGCCACGAACGGCGGATCAGCCCCGTCTTCCTGGCGATCCTCGCCGTCATGGCCGTCACCGGCTGGGCGGTGTGGACGGACTTCGCCGCCCTGCCCGGTCTGGCGGTCTTCCTCTTCGTGACCTCGGCGTGGGTGGTGTCGCTCTGCCTGCACGAGTACGCGCACGCCCGGACGGCCCTGCACGGCGGGGACATCACGGTGGGCGCGAAGGGCTATCTGACCCTGAACCCGCTGAAGTACACGCACGCGGTGCTGAGCATCGTGCTCCCGGTGCTCTTCGTGATCATGGGCGGGATCGGTCTGCCGGGCGGCGCGGTCTTCATCGAGCAGGGGCGGATCAAGGGCCGCTGGAAGCACAGCCTGATCTCGGCGGCGGGCCCGCTGGCGAACGTGCTCTTCGCGCTCGTGTGCACGGCCCCGTTCTGGCTGGACGCGCTGGACGGCGTGCCGCCGGCCTTCCGGTACGCGCTCGCGTTCCTGGCGTTCCTCCAGGTGACGGCGGCGCTCCTGAACATGCTGCCGGTGCCGGGGCTCGACGGGTACGGGGTGGTGGAGCCCTGGCTGTCGTACAGGGTGAAGCGGCAGATCGAGCCGTACGCGCCGTACGGCTTCTTCGTCGTGATCGCGCTGCTGTTCGTCCCGGCGGTCAACGGCGCCTTCTTCGACGCGATCGACGCGCTCATGCGGTCCCTCGGGGTGCCGGAGCTGAGCCGGTACTGCGGCTCGCAGCTCTTCCGGTTCTGGCAGGGGACGCCGGAGTTCTGCGAGGTCTAGCCGGGGTCGGTCCCGGCTCAGCCCTGTGCGGCGGCGGCTTCCCGCTCGACCTTGGCGCGGCGGAGGTAGTACCAGGCCATGTTGGAGGAGAGGCCGGCCAGGAGGACCCAGACGATGCCGAGGAAGCTGCCCTGGACGAAGGCGACGACGGCCGCGGCGACGGCCAGGGCGCAGACCACGAGGGCGTAGAGGGCGAGGCGGGGCATGGGGGTCGGCTCCTGTCCGGGTACGGCGTGTTTCGGTGCCCGTCCAGTGTCCCCCATGCCCGGAAGCGTCCGTTCTCCGGCTCGCCCTCCGGCGCGGGCGGCCCGTGCGGGCGGCCCGTGGGGCGTGCTCAGACGTCGGTGATCCGGAGGCCCGCGTGGGCCTTGTAGCGGCGGTTGACCGAGATCAGGTTGGCGACGAGCGACTCGACCTGGTGGGCGTTGCGCAGCCGGCCGGCGAAGACGCCGCGCATGCCGGGGATGCGGCCGGCGAGGGCCTGGACGATCTCCACGTCGGCGCGCTCCTCGCCGAGGACCATCACGTCGGTGTCGATCTCCTCGATCGAGGTGTCCTGGAGGAGGACGGCGGAGAGGTGGTGGAAGGCGGCGGTGACCCGGGAGTCCGGGAGGAGCGCGGCGGCCTGCTCGGCGGCGGAGCCCTCCTCGGGCTTCAGGGCGTAGGCGCCCTTCTTGTCGAAGCCGAGCGGGTTGACGCAGTCCACGACGAGCTTGCCGGCCAGCTCCTCGCGCAGCGACTCCAGCGTCTTGGCGTGGCCGTCCCACGGCACGGCGACGATCACGACGTCGCTGCGGCGGGCGGTCTCGGCGTTGTCGGCGCCCTCGACGCCGTGGCCGAGCTCGGCGGCCGCGTCCCGGGCGCGGTCGGCGGCGCGGGAGCCGATGATCACCTTCTGGCCGGCCAGGGCGAACCGGTGGGCGAGGCCGCGGCCCTGCTCGCCGGTGCCGCCGAGGACGCCGACGACGAGGCCGGAGACGTCGGGGAGGTCCCACGGGTCCTTGGGGGCCTTGGCGGTGGGGTCCTGGGGTGCGCTGGAGGAAGTCATGGCCCCGACATTACCGACCGGTCGGACCGGCGGGCCGCTTCCCGTACGGGTGATCCATCGGCGTTCGGCCGCGCGGGGGCCCGGCGTCGTACATGATGCGTCCGCATGGATGCCGTACGGGTCGCGTTGCTGCGGGAAGTGCTCGCCGGGACGGAGTGGCCGGGGGAGGTCCGCCGGTTCGCGGGGGCGCTCCGGGGCGCGGTGGTCCCGCGCGGGGGCGGGCTGCTCCTGGTCGGCACGGAGGAGTACGAGCCCTGGCACCTGGCGGCGCACCTGGTCGACGAGTCCGTCTGGTCGGGGCTTCCGGAGCTGGCGCCGACGCTGGTGCGGCACCGGGTGCGGCCGGGCGATCCGGCGCACCTGGCGGTGGGCCCGGGGCGTCTGGAGGCGGCGGGGCGGAGGTCGACGCTGCTGGTGGTGGCGCCGGAGCGGCCGGGGGCGGGGCTGCTCCAGCGGGTGCACGACGCCCGGCGGGCGGGGGCGACGGTGCTGACGCTCGACGGGGGCGACCCGGAGGTGCGGGGGCTCGCGCACGAGGCGCTCGCGGTGGCGGAGGGGTCGGGGGTGGACCTGGACACGGTGCAGCACCTGGTGAGCGCGGCGGCCGGGGAGAACAGCCTGCCGTCGCCGCGCGGGAACCGCCGCTTCCGGGACCGCCTCTCGGACCTCGTGGACCGGCTGACGGCCCCGCCGCCGCAGCGCTGGTGAGCGGTCCGCGCCCGGACGGCCGGCGGACCTCACCGATAATCAGGTTGCCTTCGGCACCTTCCGGACGGAACATGACCCTTCGTGCCCTCCGCGTTCTCGAAGCTCTCCGCCCTCCTGCCCGACACGGCGCCGTGGCGCGCCTCCCGCGACTTCCGGCTCCTGTGGGTGCAGGGGCTCGTGACGTTCTTCAGCAGCGCGATGGCGATGATCGCCCTGCCGCTCCAGATCAAGGAGCTGACGAACTCGCCGCTCGCGGTCGGGGCGATGGGCGCGGTCGAGCTGGTGCCGCTCGTGGTGTTCGGCCTGTACGGCGGGGCGCTCGCGGACGCGGTCGACCGGCGGCGGGTGATCCTGTGGACCGAGGCGGGCCTCGGCGCGCTCGCCGTGGTCCTGCTGGTCAACGCGGTGCTGCCGGAGCCGATGCTCTGGCCGCTGTACGTGGTCGCGGCCGGCGTCTCGGCGCTCGCGGGGCTCCAGCGGCCCGCGCTCGACTCGCTGTTCGCCCGGATCGTGCCGCACGAGCACCAGACGGCGGCGGCCGCCCTGAACTCGCTGCGCTGGCAGATGGGCGCCATCGCGGGCCCCTCGATCGCGGGCCTGGTCGTGGCGTTCGCGGGGCACGCGCCCGCGTACGCGGTGACGGCCTGCGGTTTCGCGGTCTCGGTCCTGATGTGCCGGCGCCTCTCCCCCGCGCCGCCCGCGCACGACGCGGAGAAGCCGTCGCTGCGGGGCATCGCTGAGGGGGCGCGGTACGCCTGGTCGCGGCCGGTGCTGCTCGGCACGTACGCGGTCGACCTGGCGGCGATGTTCTTCGCCTTCCCGAACACGATCTTCCCGTTCCTCGCGGACGAGCTGGACGCGGACTGGTCGCTGGGCCTGATGTACGCGGCGGGCTCGGTCGGCTCGCTGGTCCTCGGTCTGACCAGCGGCTGGACCTCGAAGGTGCGGCGGCACGGGCTGCTCGTGGCCGGCGGCGCGGCCGGCTGGGGCCTGGCCATCGCGGCGGCCGGCTGGTTCGGGAACGTGTGGCTGGTGCTGCTCTGCCTGGCCTTCGCGGGCGCCGGCGACATGCTGAGCGGTCTGGGCCGCTCGACCATCTGGAACCAGACGATCCCGGAGGAGCTGCGCGGCCGGCTCGCCGGCATCGAGGTGCTCTCCTACAGCGTCGGCCCGCAGCTCGGCCAGGTGCGGGCGGGCGTGATGGCGGGCTGGACCGGCACCCGGACGGCGGTCTGGACGGGCGGCGTGGCCTGTGTGGCCTCGGTGGCCCTGCTCTGCACGGCGCTGCCGAAGCTCATGACGTACGACTCCGAGACCGACGCGGACTCGCTGCGGCGCAGGGCGCAGCAGGAGGCGGCGGAGAAGGCGCGCGCGGGGGCCGCCGACACCGCCTGAGCCCGAGGGGCCCGGGGGGCCGCGCCGGAGGGCGCGGAAGGGCCCTCTCCGTCCGGACGGAGAGGGCCCGGGGCCCGTCCGAGCGGCCCCGGGACCCGCGTGACGTCCGTACCGGCTACTCGGGGTCCCCGTCCTTCTTCCCGCCGGCGTCGTGCCAGCGCGGGTCGGTCTCCCACTCCAGGTTCCGCTCGCGGGCGGTCTCCATGGCGTGGGAGGCCTCCTCACGGGTGGTGTACGGGCCGAAACGGTTCTTCGAGGGGCATTCGGGGCCCTCCTCGACCTTCTTGTGCTCCAGGCAGTAGTACCACTCGCCCGGTTTGCCCGTGGTGCTCTTCTTGAACAGGGCCATCGTCGGCTCCTTCCTCCGAGGATCATGGTGCCCCAGACCCGGTCGTTACACTCGCTGGCATGTCTGGCCAGTCGCTTCTCGTACCGGGGGAGCTCTCCCCCCACCGCTCCGTTCCGGGTTCCATCCGCCGCCCCGAGTACGTCGGGAAGCCCGCACCGACCCCGTACACCGGGCCCGAGGTGCAGGATTCCGACACCGTCGAGCGGATGCGGATCGCCGGCCGCATCGCCGCGCAGGCGATGGAGGAGGCCGCCAAGCACATCGCCCCCGGCGTCACCACCGACGAGCTCGACCGGGTCGCGCACGAGTTCATGTGCGACCACGGCGCCTACCCCTCCACCCTCGGCTACCGCGGCTTCCCGAAGTCGCTGTGCGCCTCGGTCAACGAGGTCATCTGTCACGGCATCCCGGACTCCACGGTGCTGCGGGACGGCGACATCGTGAACCTGGACGTCACCGCGTACATCCACGGCGTCCACGGCGACAACAACGCCACCTACCTCTGCGGCGACGTCGACGAGGAGTCCCGGCTGCTCGTGGAGCGGACCCGGGAGGCCCTGAACCGGGCGATCAAGGCGGTGCGGCCGGGCCGCCGGATCAACATCGTCGGGCGGGTCATCGAGTCGTACGCCAAGCGGTTCGGCTACGGGGTCGTGCGCGACTTCACCGGGCACGGCATCAACTCGTCCTTCCACTCCGGCCTGATCGTGCCGCACTACGACTCCCCGCACCACACCACCGAGATCAAGAAGGGCATGACCTTCACCATCGAGCCGATGCTGACGCTCGGCACCCACGACTACGACATGTGGGACGACGGCTGGACCGTGGTGACCAAGGACCGCAAGCGGACGGCCCAGTTCGAGCACACCCTCGTCGTGACGGAGGACGGGGCGGAGATCCTGACCCTGCCCTGACGTTGCCCCGCCCCGGGAAGTGGGTAGCCCTCTTACCGACAGGACGTCGGGAACCAGTTGACTTAGGTAAGCCTAACTTGGCAGGATCGGCACTGGTTCCCGTCCCATCGGTCCCGGAGGCACGCCTTGGACACGCCCTTCTCGACGCTCATCCGCACGGCGTCGCACGAGCAGCACACCGAAGCGGAGACGTCGTCCTTCATGGGTGACCTCCTCGGCGGGCGGCTGGGCGTCGACGCCTACGCGCGCTACACGGAGCAGCTCTGGTTCGTGTACCGGGCCCTGGAGGAGGGCGCGGAGGCGCTGCGCGAGGACCCGGTCGCCGGGCCGTTCATACAGCCCGAGCTGTTCCGCACGGCCGCCCTGGAGCAGGACCTCGCCCATCTGCGGGGCCCGGACTGGCGCGACGGCCTCTCGCCGCTGCCGGCCACCGAGGCGTACGCCGAGCGGGTC
Organism: Streptomyces sp. NPDC055632; assembly: GCF_053618675.1. Taxonomy (NCBI): domain Bacteria; kingdom Bacillati; phylum Actinomycetota; class Actinomycetes; order Kitasatosporales; family Streptomycetaceae; genus Streptomyces; species Streptomyces sp. NPDC055632. The sequence goes on from NZ_JBSHHY010000014.1 coordinate 171,384, forward strand.
GCCGAGTGCGCCCGCGACTGGCCCGCCGGCTACGTGGCGCACCACTACACGCGCTACCTGGGCGACCTGTCGGGCGGCCAGATCATCCGCGACAAGGCGGAGCGCACCTGGGGCTTCGCGCGCAAGGGCGACGGCGTCCGCTTCTACGTCTTCGAGGAGATCTCCAACCCGGCCGCGTTCAAGCGGGCGTACCGGGAGCTGCTCGACGGGGTGAACGCCGACGACCTGGAGAAGCAGCGGATCATCGACGAGTGCAAGCGCGCCTTCGACTTCAACGGCGCGGTCTTCCACCAGCTCGGGAGCGAGTTCCCGCTGAGCGCGTGACGCGGTGATCCGTGCGGGAGGGTCAGCGCGTGAGCGTGCCCTCCAGGCGGACGCGTCCGCCGAGTTCCACGATGCCGTCGGGGCCGGGGGCGGTGAGAAGCTGCGACCCCCGGCCCTGCGTGATGTTCAGGGCCCGTCCCAGCTCCGCCGTGAGGAGCAGCGCCGCCGCGCCGGTGGCCTCGTCCTCGTCGATGCCGTCGCCGCGCCCCGGGAAGGCCCGCGCCCTGATCCGCCCGGCGGCCTCCTCCTCCCAGGCCCAGGCGTAGATCCCTCCCCAAGGACTTCGTCCAGGGGATACCCCAACCCCGGGCTCCGGCACCTCCAGGGCCTCCACCTCGGCGGCGGAGGCGTACCGGCGCAGGGTGCGGGGCGGGGCCCATTCCGCGCGCGCCTCGATCCAGGTGAACTCCCCGTCGCCGCGCACCCACACCTCGCCGGCCGGCGGGTGGACGACCTCCAGGTCGAGCAGCCAGGCCGCGCCGACGAGCGGGTGCCCGGCGAACGGCAGCCGGAGGCCCGGCGTGTAGATGTCGACGAGCCCGCGCTCCGGGTCGTCCACGAACACCGTCTCGCTGAAGCCGAGTTCCTTGGCGAGCGCCTGCCGCGAGGACTCGTCGGGGTGGGTACGGGCGTCCCGTACGACCCCGAGGGGGTTGCCGTACCGGCCGTCGCCCGCACAGAAGACCCGCAGGACGTCGATGTCAGTGGCGGTCGTGTTCATGGCGGAATTCAACCACTCGTCCGCAAGGGGGCAGGGCCGCACCCGGATTCCGGGTGCGGCCCTGCCGGGTGGGAGGTGGCGGATCAGGAGCCCGTGGTACGGCGCCGGGCCGCGACGACGACGGCCGCGCCGGCCGCGACGGTCAGGGCGGCGGCCCCGGCGAGGAGGCCGGCCGGAACGTCCGAACCGGTGGAGGCGAGGGCCCCGGAGCCGCCGACCGAGCCGGTGCCTCCGGCGGTCCCGCCACCGACCGAGCCGACCCCTCCGGCGGTCCCGCCACCGGCCGTGCCGCCGCCGACGGTGCCGCCACCGCCGACGGTGCCACCGCCGCCCGTGGTGGACGAGCCGCCGTCGTCACCGCCGGTGGAACCGCTGCCGCGCCGGGAGCGGGCGGCGGCCGGGACCGCCGTGGTGGTGGTCCTGCACGACCTGGGGCTCGCCGCCGCCCACGCCGACCGGGTCGGGGTGCTGCACGGGGGCCGGATCGCGGTGGACGGCCCCCCTGCGGAGGTGCTCGGCGAGGAGCTCCTGAGCCGGGTCTACCGGCAGCCGGTGGAGGTGTTCCCGCACCCCCGGACCGGCGTCCCCCTCGTCGTGCCCGTACGGCACCCGGGCACGGGCGGTTCGCCTTCCCCGAAGCGCCCCTGACGGCCCGTCGACCGTGACCGGTCCCGACCCGGGCCCGGCGCGCGGGCCCCCGCCGGGGATACTCGTTCGGCGGCGGCACGGGGCGGCCGTGACCGGGGCACCCGGCGGGGCCGGGTCCCGTACGCGTGACACCGGGAGGGGAGAGCCGTGCTCGGCACCTATCTGTTCGGCCTGCGCGAGGGCCTGGAGGCCGGTCTGATCGTCTTCGTCCTCGTCGCGTACCTGGCGGGGAGCGGGCGCCGGAACGCCGCGGGGCCGGTCCTGGCCGGCGCCGGCGCGGCCGTCGGCGTCTTCCTCTCCTTCGGCGCCGCCCTGGAGTTCGGCTCCCGGGAGCTGACCCCCGAGGCGCGGGAGCTGATCGGCGGCTCGCTGTCGATCGCCGCGGCGGCCCTGGTGACCTGGACGGTCTTCCGGATCCGGCGCGCGGCCCTCCGGGGGACGGGGGACGGGACGCTCGACGCGGGAGCGGGAAACGCGGCGCTCGGTGCGGGGGCGGGGGCGGGAGACACGGCGCTCGGCTCGAAGGCTGAGGGCGCGGCGCTCGGCGCAGGAGCGGGCGTGCTGGCCATCACCGCCTTCCTGGCGGTGGGCCGCGAGGGACCGGAGACGGCGCTCTTCGTGTGGGCGTCGGTGCGGGCGACTTCGCCGAGCGGCGCCGGCGGCTCGTTCGAGCCCCTGACCTGGGTCCTCCTCGGCCTGCTCACGGCGGTCCTCCTCGGCCTGCTCCTCCACCGGGTCGCCGTGCGGACCGGTCCGGCGGGGCTCCTCACCCGTACCGGCGGCGCGCTGCTCGTGATGACGGCGGGCGTCCTCGCGTCCGGCGTGCGGGACCTCCAGGACGCGCGCCTCCTCGGCGGCCTCGCGGACACCGCCTTCGAGGTCTCGTCGGCGGTGCCGCCGGACGGCTGGTCCGGCACGTTCCTCGGCGGGGCGTTCGCCTTCCAGCCGGACCCGACGGTTCTTCAGGTCACGGTGTGGGCGCTGTATCTGGTCCCGGCGCTCGCGCTGTTCCTGTCCCCGATAGGGTCGGGTCCGTCCGCGCGGGTGAAGAAGCAGAAGGCGACCGATGAGCAGGCTGAGGGTGGGGCGAGCGCCGGGACGACCGCGTGAGCGGCGGCCGGCACGGCCGGTGAGGCTGCTCGCGGCGACGGCGGCCGTGACCGCCCTGGCGCTGGCGGCGAGCGGCTGCGTGACGGTGCACGGCGAGCTGGCGCTGCTGCCGCCGGCGACGGAGGCCGAGGCGGCGGAGGCCGTGGCGGAGTTCACGAGCGCCTTCAACCGCGCCGACAAGGCCAACGATCCCTCCCTGAACGCGGACCGGGTCACCGGACCGCTCGGGGAGATAAACCAGGCGGGGCTGCGCGCCCGGGCGATCACCGACCCGGACGGCAACGGGGAGCACCGGCCGCTGGAGCTGACGGACGCGCGCTTCCTGCTGCCCCGCAAGGCGGGCTGGCCGCGCTGGTTCGTCGCGGACGTCGACTCCGACCGGGACGTCGACCAGGGGTCCAAGGACCAGCGCTGGCTGCTCGTCTTCGTGCGCAACGGCCCCCAGGAGCGCTGGGAGGCCGCCTACCTCAGCATCCTCAAGGCGACCGAGGTGCCGGAGTTCGCCGAGGAGGAGGGGTACGCGGTGCCGGTCGCCGCGGACACCGACGCGCTGGCGGTCGCGCCCGGGAAGCTCGGCGCGGAGTACGTCGCGTACCTGAAGGACGGGAAGCCGGGGGCGTTCGCGGCCGGTCCGCACACCAGCGAGTGGCGGGCGCAGCGGGCGAGGACCGCCGCGCGGCCGGGGCTCGCCACCCAGTACGCGGACCGGGTCGCCGACCGGGGGGACTTCGCGCCGCTGGGGCTGCGGACCCGGGACGGGGGCGCGCTGGTCTTCTTCGCGACCCGTTACTTCGAGCGGCAGACGGCGGCGCCGGGCTACCGGCCGAAGGTGCCCCGGGACGTGAAGGCGCTGATGACCGGCGAGGTGAAGAACACGGTCACCCGGGAGTGGGTGTCCAGCCAGTCGGTCCTGGTGAAGCCGGCGGGCACGGACCGGGACGGGGTCACGATCACGGGCCGGCTCCAGGGCGTGGTGGGCGCGGTGGGCTCGTAACGCTCCGGTCCCCCGGCTCTCCGGCCGGGACTCAGCGGGTCAGCGGGTCAGCGGCCAGGCGATCTCGTGGGCCGCGTGTCCGCCGTCGCCGTCCGCCCCGCGCTCGGCCGCGTGGCGGGCGCAGGCGTCCTGGAGGGTCTCCAGGAGGTTCAGCGGATCGGGCAGCGGGTGCTCGGGGCCGCGGATCCAGGCGACCACCGGGTGGGCGTCCTCGTCGCCGGGGAGCCGGGCCGGGGGGACGAGGACGTAGCTGCCGCGGCAGTGCCAGCGGAGCCCCGGGTGCTCGTCCATGGTCTCCGGGTGGCAGTCGAGCTCACAGGGCCACCACTCGTCCTCGTCCTCGGGGGTGCCGCGGGTGGCGGTGAAGAAGAGCATCCGGCCGCCGTCGGGGCCGTCGGCCGGGGACTGGGCGACGGGGCCGACCTCGACGCCCTCGGCGAGGAGGCGCTCCAGGGCGGCCCGGCCGGCGGCCAGCGGCACGTCGAGGACGTCGTGGACCATGCCGGTGGCGGTGACGAAGTTCGCCCCGGGCTCGTTGCGCGCCCAGCGCTCGATCTGGCCCCGGTCGGTGGTCGACTGGGTCTGCCAGGCGAAGGAGACGGGGTGGCGGGCGGGGGTGGGACAGCCGATCCGCTCGCAGGAACAGCTGTAGCCGACGGGGTACGCGGCGGGGGCCAGGGGCAGCCCGGCTGCGGCGACGGCCAGGAGCAGCTTCTCGCGGTCGTTCTCGTCCTCGGCCGCGCTGCGTTTGGGACGCCTGCGCAGCCACTGTGCGAGTCTGCTCTCCGTGCCGCGGTAGCGGCCGATGCCGTCGCCCATCTATCCCCTCACAACCTCGCGCTCGCCCGTTCGGCTCTGCCCATGGTCCCACCATCCTGCGCCCCGGGTGACCGGAGTGCGGAACCGGGGTGCTCCCCGGCCCCTCAGTCCCTCGGGGCGAGACCGCGCAGGACGTGGTCGACCAGGGCGTCCGCGTAGGCGTGGGTGAGCGGCAGGGTGCGGTGGATCCACCGGTGGTGGAGGGGGCCGACCAGGAGTTCGACGGCGAGCCGGGGGTCGGTGCCGGGGTCCACGTCACCGGCCTCCCGGGCCGCCTCGACACGGCGTGCGTAGTGCTGGAGCTGGGGTTCGAGCAGCGCGGCGGTGAAGCGGGCGCCGAGGTCGGGGTCGGCGATCCCCTCGGCGGCGAGGGCGCGGGTGGGGGCCTCGAAGACGGGGTCGTTCATCTCGTCGACGGTGGCGCGCAGGACGCGCTTCAGGTCGGCGGCGAGGTCGCCGGTGTCGGGGATCTCACTTCCGGAGTCGCCTCCCGCGGCCTCGGCGGCCCGGGCCTGGAGGTCGAGGAAGGCGTCGAGGAGGACGGCCGCCCGGGAGGGCCACCAGCGGTAGATGGTCTGCTTGCCGACGCCGGCGCGGGCGGCGATGCCCTCGACGGTGGTCTTCGCGTAGCCGTTCTCGGAGACGAGGGCGAGGGCGGCGTCGAAGATGGCGCGACGGGAGCGCTCGCTGCGGCGGGAGGCGTCGGGGAGGGTCCTGGACCGGGGATCGGTCTTGGACCCCGGTCCGAGCCGGGTCCCGGGACCCGGTCCGGGACCGGGACCGGGACCGGGACCCGGCTCGGTTCTGCCGTCGAGGTCGCTTCCGCCGTCGGGATCGGTTCTGCCGTCGGGATCGGGATCGGAATCGGGCATGGGCTTGGGCTTGGGCATGGGGTCAATCTAGCCGCGGCCGAGACGGCGCGTCTCGCCGTGGCGGGTGGTGCGCGAACCACCCGAACGGTCCACTGCGCCGGGGGCTCCGAGGGCGGACCATGGGGTCCACCGCACCTCGGTGCTTCCGCCCGTCCGTCCGTGAGGAGCCCTTCTTGCGCACCACTCCGCGCTCGCCCTCGCCCCGCCGTTACCTGATGTGCCCACCCGCGCACTTCACGGTGACGTACTCCATCAACCCCTGGATGGATCCCACGAAACCGGTCGACCTGCCGCTCGCCCTCGCCCAGTGGGAGGACCTGCGGGACCGCTACCGCGCGCTCGGCCACACCGTGGAGGTCCTGGAGCCGGACCCGGCGCTCCCGGACATGGTCTTCGCGGCGAACGGCGCGACCGTCGTCGGGGGCCGGGTCCTCGGCGCGCGGTTCGCGTACCCGGAGCGCGCGGCCGAGGCCGACGCGCACCTGGCCTGGTTCCGCGCCCGGGGCTGGGCGGAGGAGGACCTGCGGATCCCGCAGCACGTGAACGAGGGCGAGGGGGACTTCGCCGTCACCGCCTCCTGGATCCTCGCCGGGCGCGGCTTCCGCGCCAGTCCGCTCTCCCACGGCGAGGCGCAGGAGTTCTTCGGGCGCCCGGTGATCGGCCTGGACCTGGTGGACCCGCGCTACTACCACCTGGACACGGCGCTGTGCGTCCTGGACGACGCCGGTGACGAGGTCATGTACTACCCGGGCGCCTTCTCGCCCGGCAGCCGGGCGGTGCTGGCCCGCCTCTTCCCGGACGCCCTGGTCGCGACGGAGGAGGACGCGGCGGCCTTCGGGCTCAACGCGGTGAGCGACGGGCGGAACGTCCTGCTGCCGCAGGCGGCGGTGGGCCTCTTCGAGCCGCTGCGCGACCGGGGCTTCGAGCCGGTCGGCATGGACCTGAGCGAGCTGCTCAAGGGCGGCGGCAGCGTGAAGTGCTGCACCCAGGAGCTGCGCCCCTAGGGGCCGGCACGCCCCTGGGGACCCGTACCGGCCCCTGAGGACCCCGTACGGGAAGGACCGTCGCCCCCGCACCGCGTCATGGTGCGGGGGCGACGGCGTGAAGGCCCCACCGGGCAGGTCCTAGGCCCCGCCCGTGCCCCCCGGCACGAAGGCGCCCGCCGCCGCCGCGGCCAGGGCCGCCGTGACGGCCCGTTCGGCGTCGGCGGGGACCGGCTCCTCGTGGGTGACGGCGAAGCGGTAGTAGAGCGGGGCGGAGACCGCGCGGAGCAGTTCGAGCGGGTCGGTGCCGGCCGGGAGTTCGCCCCGGGCCACGGCCCGCTCCGCCACCGGGGCCCACTCGGCCAGGCGGGTGCGGTAGAAGCCGCCCAGGGCGCGCGCGCACTCCTCGTCGCAGGCGGCCGCGGCGATGACGGCCCGGAAGACGGCGCCCATCCGGGGGTCGGTGAGGGTCTCCAGGACGAGCGCGGCGTTGGCCCGCAGGTCGCCCGCGAGGCCGCCGGTGTCGGCGGCGGGCAGGGACTGCTCGGCCATGTCGTCCAGGAGGTCGGCGACCAGGCCGACCGGGGAGCCCCAGCGGCGGTAGACGGTGGTCTTGCCGACGCCCGCGCTCGCGGCGACCTGGTCCATGTTCAGCGTGTGGAAGCCGGAGGCCGCCAGGGCGTCCCGGGTGGCGTCGAGGACGGCGCGGCGGACCTTGGCGGTGCGCCCGCCGGGGCGCCGGGTGCCGGGCACGGCCGACGGGTCCCCGCCCGAGGCCGACGGGCCCCCACCCAAACGGGAATCCTGTTCCATTAATGCTCCTCACTCTGCTAACGTCTGCGCCATCTTAACGGAACTGACGTCCCTTTAAGGGGTCCCGCTCATGACTGCCCTCGACACACCGCCCGTCCCGGCCGCGTCCAAGGCCGCCGCCGCCCCCCGCATGGACGGGCGCATGCGGCTCGTCCTCGTCGTCCTCCTCGTCGCCCAGTTCATGCTGGCCGTCGACTTCTCGATCCTGAACGTCGCCCTGCCCGTCATCGGGGAGGGACTCGGCTTCTCCCTCGGCGGCCTCCAGTGGATCGCCACCGCCTTCGCCCTCTCCGCCGCCGGCTTCACCCTCCTCTTCGGGCGCGTCGCCGACCTCCTCGGCCGCCGCCGGGTCTTCCTCGGCGGCATGGCCGTCCTCGGCGCCGCCTCGCTCGCCGGAGGCCTCGCCACCACGCCCGAAGTGCTCATGGCCGCCCGTGTCGCCCAGGGCCTCGCGACCGCCGCCGTCACCCCCGCCGGGCTCGCGCTGCTGACCTCCGCCTTCCCCGAGGGACCGCTGCGGGACAAGGCCCTCGGCCTCAACGGCGCCCTGATGTCCGCCGGGTTCACCACCGGAGCCGTCCTCGGCGGGGTCCTCACCGACCTGCTCTCCTGGCGCTGGGCGTTCTTCGTCAACGTGCCGGTCGCCCTCGCCGTCCTGCTCGTCGCCCCCGCCGTCGTCCGGGAGAGCCGTCCGGCCGAGCGGCCCCGCCTCGACGTCCCCGGCGCGATCGCCGTCACCGGCGGGCTCCTCGCCCTCGTCTACGGACTCACCGCCGCCGGCGAGCACGGCTGGACCGACCCCGGCGTCCTCGTCGCCCTGGCCGCGGCCGCCGCCCTGCTCACCGCCTTCCCGTTCGTCGAGCGGCGCTCCGCCGCGCCCCTCGTCCCGCTGCGGGTCCTGAAGCGCCGCACGGTCGTCTGGGGCAACCTCGCCGGGCTCGTCGCCTTCGCCACCGAGACCTCGCTGGTCTTCCTGATGACCCTGCACCTCCAGGACGTCCTGGGCTTCTCCCCGCTCGCCGCCGGCCTCTCCTTCGGCGTCCTGGGCGCGGGCACGGTCCTCGGCGGACTGCTCGCCCCCCGCTTCATCGGCCGGTTCTCGCCCCGTACCGCCCTGATCGCCGGCGGGGTCCTCCAGGCCGTCGCGACCCTCTCCCTCGTCGGGCTCGGCGACGGGCGGAGCACGTACGGGCTGCTGCTCGCCGCCACCTTGGCGGGCGGCGTCGGCAACATGCTCGCGATCGTCGGCTTCATGGTGACGGCCACCTCCGGGCTGCCCGACGCCGAGCAGGGCATGGCCACCGGCATCGCCACCATGACCCAGCAGGTCGGCATCACCCTGGGCACCCCGGTCATGAGCGCCGTGGTCGTCACCGCCGCCACGCTCCCCGACGGCATCGGCCGCGCGGTCCTCGTCAACGCGACCGTCGTCCTCGTCGCCGTCCTCGCCCCGGTGTTCCTGCTGCGCGGGAGCCGCCGGTAGCCGCGCGGCGGGTCGCTCAGGACCCGTCCGCCTCCGGCGGCCACGGGTCGCCCCACTCCGCGTCACGGGCCTGCTTGTAGAGGGGCCCGTGACGCTTGGTGACGGTGTCGCGGGAGAGGCCCTCGGGGTCGCAGAGCTCCAGCTGGACCAGGCCCTTGCGGATCTGCGGCCTGCGGACGATCCGGGCGGGCGCAGGGGTCACGGGGAACCGGGTGGTGGCCACGTACGCGTACTTCTCGTCCTCGTACGGCAGCGAGCCGCCCTTCACCTGCCGGTGCAGCGAGGAGCGGCTGACCCGGGCCGAGAAGTGGCACCAGTCCGTGCCGGGCGCGATCGGGCAGGCCCCGCTGTGCGGGCAGGGCGCGGCGACGGTGAACCCGGCGTCGACGAGCAGGGTGCGGGCCGCGATGATCCGCTCGTAGCCGTCCGGGGTGCCCGGCTCGACCACCACGACGGCCTGCGCCGCGCGGGCCGCCTCGGTGACGAGCGAGGCGCGGTCGGCCCCGGTCAGCTCCTTGAGGACGTACGAGACGGTGACCAGGTCCGTGTCGGCGAGGCGCAGCGCGCCGCCGATCCGCTCGCGCCGCCACTCCGCGTCGAGGACGCCGCCGGCCAGCTCGCGGCCGAGCGCGAGGGCGGGCTCGGCCCAGTCGAGGACGGTGGTGCGGGGCGGGGCGTCGCCCCAGGCCTCCGCGACGGCCCAGCTCGCCGCGCCCGTGCCGCCGCCGACGTCGGTGTGGGTGCGCGGCTCCCAGTCGGGCGCGGCGTCCCGCAGGGCGTCCAGGGTGCCCCGTACCGCCTCGAAGGTCGCCGGCATCCGGTACGCGGCGTACGCGGCGACGTCCGAGCGGTCGCGGAGCACGGGGGCGTCCGTCGGGGTGGTGCCCCGGTAGTTGGCGATCAGCCGGTCGACGGCCTGGGCGGTCCGGTGGGGCGGCAGACCGCCGAGGAGCCCGGCGAGGGCGGCGCGCAGGGAGTCGGCGGAGGGGGCGGAGGCGTTCACCGAGACATTCTAGGCGGCCGGGTCCTGCCCCTTCCCCGGTCCGGCGGGTCCGGCCGCCGGCTTCCGCCACGGGCGGCACAGGCCGAGGAAGCAGACCAGGGCGAGGACGGCGCAGGTGAGCTGGACGACGGCCATCGGGACGGCCGTGTGCTCGCCCGCGATGCCGACGAGCGGGGAGGCGACGGCGCCGACGAGGAAGGAGGTGGTGCCGAGGAGGGCGGAGGCGGATCCGGCGGCGTGCGGGGTGCGCATCAGGGCCTGGGCGTTGGTGTTCGGCATCGCGAGGCCCATCGCGGACATCAGGACGAAGAGTCCGGCGGCCACGGGCACGAGCCCGACCTCGCCGAAGACCCCGCCGGTCATGAGGAGCAGCGCGAGCGCGGCGAGGAGGATGGTGCCGAGGCCCCAGCCGAGCACCTTGTCGAGGCTGACGCGGCCGACGAGGAGCTTGCCGTTGATCTGGCCGACGATGACGAGGCCCACGGAGTTGAGGCCGAAGAGCAGGCTGAAGGTCTGCGGCGAGGCGCCGTAAATTTCCTGCACGACGAACGGCGAGGCGGAGATGTAGGCGAAGAGGACGGCGAAGGCGAGGCCGCCGGTCAGCATGTAGCCGGTGAAGACCCGGTCCGCGAGGAGTCCCCGCATGGTGCGCAGGGCCTGCCCGACCCCGCCCTCGTGCCGCCGCTCGGGCGGCAGCGTCTCGGCGAGGAAGCGGTGGACGACGAGGGTGAGCAGGACGCCGACGCCGGTGAGGACGTGGAAGACGCCCCGCCAGTCGGTGATCCGCAGGATCTGTCCGCCGATGAGCGGGGCGACGATCGGGGCGACGCCGGAGATCAGCATCAGGGTGGAGAAGAAGCGGGCCATCTCGACGCCGTCGTAGAGGTCGCGGACGACGGCGCGGGCGATGACGATGCCGGCGGCGCCCGCGAGGCCCTGGAGCAGCCGGAAGCCGATGAGGGCCTCGGCGGTGGGCGCGAGGGCGCAGGCGGCGGTGGCGAGGACGTACACGACCATGCCGGCGAGCAGCGGGCGGCGGCGGCCCCACTTGTCGCTCATGGGGCCGACGACGAGCTGGCCGAGGGCCATGCCGGCGAGGCAGGCGGTGAGGGTGAGCTGGATGGTGGCGGCGGGCGCGGCCAGCGCGCCGGTGACCTCCGGCAGGGCCGGGAGGTACATGTCCATGGAGAGCGGGGGGAGGGCGGTGAGGCCGCCCAGGACGAGGGTGACGAGCAGACCGGCCCGGCGGGCGGCGGTGACGCCGGGGGCGGCGGGCGCGGGGGCGGCGGGGTCGGCGGTCGCGGCGGGGACACCGGCGGCGGCGAGGGCGCCGGGCGCGTCGGGAGCGACGGGCCCCGTTTCGTCTATGTTCCCTCGTGTTGTCTTCTGACCGCTCTCCGGCATCGACCGCTCCATTTCGTTGAAACCTTGCCTATGCTCTCAGCTCGACCGGCGTGGTCGAGACCTCTGCGAGACGGGCGGGGACATGGGGACGGGTGGGCACATGGGCGGGAAGGTGCGCTGGGGGATCCTGGCGACGGGCGGCATCGCGGAGCGGTTCACCACCGACCTGCTGACGCTCGACGACGCCGAGGTGGTGGCGGTGGCCTCCCGCAGCGAGGCGCCCGCGAAGGCCTTCGCGGAGCGGTTCGGGATACCGAAGGCGTACGGGGAGTGGGCCGGGCTCTTCGCCGACGAGGACGTCGACGTGGTGTACGTGGCGACCCCGCACCACGCGCACCGGACGGCGGCCGGCCTCGCCCTGGAGGCGGGAAAGGCGGTGCTCTGCGAGAAGGCCCTCACGCTCAACGCCCGGGAGGCGGCCGAGCTGGTCGCCCTCGCCCGGGACCGCGGCCTCTTCCTGATGGAGGCCATGTGGATGTACTGCAACCCGATGATCCGGCGGATCGCGGAGCTGGTGCGCGACGGGGCGGTCGGCGAGGTCCGCACGGTCCAGGCGGACTTCGGGCTCGCGGGCCCGTTCGCGGCCGACCACCGGCTGCGGGACCCGAAGACGGGCGGCGGGGCGCTGCTCGACCTCGGGGTGTACCCGGTGTCGTTCGCGCAGCTCCTGCTCGGCGAGCCGGACTCGGTCCAGGCCCACGCGCTGCTCTCGCCGGAGGGCGTCGACCTGAACACGGGGATGCTCCTCGGCTGGTCCGGCACGGGCGCGTCGGCCCTGCTGTCCTGCTCGATCGCCGCGGACACCCCGCTGACGGCCTCGGTGACGGGTTCGCTCGGCCGGATCGACGTGCCGCGCGGCTTCTTCTTCCCGGAGCGGTTCACCCTGCACCGCGACGGCGCCGAGCCCGAGGAGTTCGTCGCCGGGGACGACCCGCACTCCTTCCGGCACGAGGCCGCCGAGGTGATGCGCTGCCTGCGGGCGGGCGAGAGGGAGTCCCCGCTGGTGCCGCTGGACGGCTCGCTCGCGGTGATGCGGACGCTCGACGCGGTACGGGACCGCATCGGCGTCCGCTATCCCGGGGAGTGACCTCCGCGCGGGGGACTACGCCGGGACGAGCCCCGGGTTCCCCGCCTCGGTGACGAAGGAGGCGGCGGTGGTGACGGGGGCGCCCGGGGTCGTCACGTACGGGACCGTGCGGAAGTCGGCGCGGGCGCTCTCGCGGTCGAGGGAGACCTTCACGTAGCCCCGCCGCCCGTTGAAGAACCGCAGGTGCGGATTGGCCTGCATGAGCTTGTCGTAGTTCGAGGGGCGGTCGGCGCCGTCCTTGCCGCTGGTGATCGAGGTGGTGACGATCTCGGTGCCGACGGTCCGGGAGGCCGGGTCGCGGAAGTCGGTCTTGAGGTCGAGGCCGTAGGAGACGTGCACGTCGCCGGTGAGCACCATCAGGTTCTCGACGCCGGCGGCCTCCGCGCCCGCCAGGATCCGCTGCCGGGAGGCCGGGTAGCCGTCCCAGGAGTCCATGGAGAGCTTGAAGTCGGCGGTGGGGCGGTCGCGGCGCTCGGCGAGGACGACCTGCTGCGGCAGGAGGTTCCAGCGGGCCCGGGAACGGCGCCAGCCGTCGAGCAGCCAGCGCTCCTGGGCGGCGCCGGTCAGGGTGCGCGACGGGTCCTCGGACTCGGGCCCCGGGACCTGCCAGCCGTCGCCGTACGCCTGGTCGGAGCGGTACTGGCGGGTGTCGAGGATGTCGAACTGCGCGAGGCGCCCGAAGCTCAGCCGCCGGTACAGCCTCATGTCGGGGCCGTCGGGGAGCTGGGGGCGGCGCAGCGGCTGGTGCTCCCAGTAGGCGCGGTAGGCGGCGGCGCGGCGGAGCAGGAACTCCTCGGGCGGGACGGTGTTCTCGGGGGTGTCGCCCGCGTAGTTGTTCTCGGTCTCGTGGTCGTCCCAGGTGACGACGAAGGGGTGGGCGGCGTGGGCGGCCCGCAGGTCGGGGTCGGTCTTGTAGAGGGCGTAGCGCAGCCGGTAGTCCTCCAGGGTGAGCGTCTCGCGGTTGAAGAGGTCCGGCAGGACGCGGTCGGTGTAGGCGCGGGCGCCGCCGGTGGCGTTGACGGCGTACTCGTAGAGGTAGTCGCCGAGGTGGAGGACGACGTCCACGTCCTCCTGGGCGAGGTGGCGGTGGGCGGTGAAGTGGCCGTCGTGGTACGCCTGGCAGGAGACGGCGGCGAACGAGAGCGCCGCGTTGCGGGCGCCGGGGGCGGGAGCGGTGCGGGTGCGGCCGACCGGGCTGGTCCAGGCACCGGCACGGAAGCGGTAGAAGTACGCGCGGCCGGGTTCGAGGTGCTCGACCTCGACGTGGACGGTGTGCCGGAACTCGGGGTGGGCGGTGGCGGCCCCGCGCCGCGCGACGCGCCGGAAGCGCTCGTCGTGGGCGAGCTCCCAGTGGACGGTGACCCGCCGGTCGGGCAGTCCGCCGCCGGGCTCGAAGGGGCGGGGCGCGAGCCGGGTCCAGAGCAGGACGGAGCCGGGCTGGGGGTCGCCGGAGGCGACGCCCAGGGTGAACGGGTCCTCGGTGACGCGCCGGGCGTCGAGCTCGGCGGCGGCCGCGGAGCCGGCCGCGGGCAGTTGGGTGGCGAAGGCGAGCGCGGCGGCGGCGCCGGTGACGGTGAGGAACCGCCGCCGCCCGAAGTGCCGCGCGGCCTCCCGGAGTTCCCGCCCGTGCTGATGCGTCTGACTCATGTGACCCTCCCCTGACGGATGCCGTGCGTCCGTCATTCGAGGGGGCCGGGACGACCACGCGTTGTCGGGTACAGGACATCCACGTGTCGGACGGATGAGTTCACGGTGCACGCGTCTCGCGTACGCTGCGCGCCCATGAGCATCGCAGTGGTGACGGGAGCGGGTTCGGGCATCGGCCGGAGCGTGGCCCGCGCGCTCGCGGCGGCGGGCTGGTCGGTGGCGCTCGCGGGCCGCCGGGCGGAGCACCTGGAGGAGACGGCGGCGGCCCTCCCGGACGGGGACTTCCTGTGCGTCCCGACGGACGTGACGTCGGAGACGCAGGTCGCGGCCCTCTTCTCCTCGGTACGGGACCGCTACGGGCGCGTGGACCTGCTCTTCAACAACGCGGGGACGTTCGCGGGCGGCGGGACCCCGGTCGAGGACCTGGACCCGGCGACCTGGCGGGCGGTCGTCGACGTCAACCTGACGGGCGCGTTCCTGTGCGCGCAGGCGGCCTTCCGGACCATGAAGGAGCAGGAGCCGCAGGGCGGCCGGATCATCAACAACGGCTCGATCTCGGCCCACGTCCCGCGCCCGCACTCGATCGCGTACACGGCGACGAAGCACGCGATGACGGGCCTGACGAAGTCCCTGTCCCTGGACGGGCGTCCGTACCGGATCGCCTGCGGCCAGCTCGACATCGGCAACGCGGCGACCGACATGACGGCCCGCATGCAGACCGGCATCCTCCAGGCGGACGGCCGGCTGGCGCCGGAGCCGGTGATGGACGCGGCGGACGTGGCGGCGACGGTGGTGCACATGGCGGGGCTGCCGCTGGAGGCGAACGTGCAGTTCGCGACGGTGATGGCGACGGCGATGCCGTACGTCGGCCGGGGCTGAGGCACGGACAGGGGCCTGAGTACGGGCCCGGGTACGGGGAGGGGCCGGTGGTCCGGCGGGGAGCCCCGCCGGCCC